>NZ_DFQB01000040.1:0-2903 GCF_002377545.1 Thalassolituus sp. UBA3500
TATACAGGTGGACCCTACCCTGCTGGTTATCTGCACTACGCCGCAAACGTGATGAGTCAGGGGGAGTTTCTAGGTCTGCCGCTTAATGCAACTTTTGTTGACGGTTACTATCATACCGAGATTACGGGACCCGCTTATGCGTCCAGTAATCAGGTTATTCGCGGCAGGGTACGCTCGACAGCCTCTTCTACTGATGACAATGCCGACATAGTCTTCCATATGGCTGATGACTATGCAGAGGCCGATGAGGATCTATCCGACTTTATCGGCGATGCGACCGACAAGGTTCAGGACATTCTGGGCTCTCAGGACATTCTGGAAGAAGAGCTGAATCACCTGAACTTTTGGGTCTATAAGCGTGAGGCTCAAATAACTGATTGTGGCACTGTTCATCATCTCGCCGCATATGAAATCTCTTTCAGTGATGTCGAAGCGGTGCTGCACAAAACTAGCGTGAGAGACTGCAATAGTGGCACCCATTTCTCTGCTGAGGGCAGTAACACGCAGGCTTTCTTGCATGAGACCGCACATGCGCTCATTGACCTTGGTGATGAGTACGACGGGGACACTTGCTACGGCTGTGTTGGCTCTCCGGAAGCCAATATTTTTCCCACTGAAGCCGAGTGCCAGGCCGAGCAAATCAATAAAGGACGAGATCCAGCCGCGTGTTATGAGTTTACGGCCGAGCGCGGAGGCTGGTGGGGCATCCATGGTAGCGGCACCGTCATGGCTGGCGGATTGGTGGGACAACCTTGGGGAATCGAAGCAGAAGAGCGAGTGAACTGGTTCTTCGACGGGTACTGATTTTTCCCAAGTTAGATATCAAGACAGGATTAAAAAATGAAAGACTTCATCATTTCAGCGATGGCACTGATGCTTATGGGAACCACCTCGCCAAGTATTGCCCATCAGGATCACAAAGATCATGACGAGCAGGTCAATTACTCATTAATGATCGACCTTGCCTACGGAAAAGGGAGATGGACCGCAAAACCGGTAGAGATGATGCCGTGCGATGGGCCTGGGGGCATACCACTAACCCGATCTGATCAATCGAGCATGGTGCAGTTGGTTGATCAAAAAGGTCGAGTTCTCTACCAGAGATATCTGCGCAATCCAAGATGGGTTCACTATGAGGTGACCAAAGAAGGCAAAAAACCCGACGAGTTTCTTGATCAAGTGAAGGTCAAACTGATTATTCCGATCCAGGTGCCCGACAAACGCGGTTCCGACATCCCGATGCCAAACCGACTGACTTTCACGGAAACAGTGGGCTCTTCTGATCGCGCTTCCGTATCGGTCAACATTGGCAGACAACTCTCACGACTCTACAACGCATCCAAATCCAAAAAAGACTTCCCTTGTCAGCTTGAGAAGGTCACCGCAGATCACCTTCCGCCGTTGCAGGGTGGGTCAACGGGGTTAGAGTTATTTGCGAACAGCGACAACGTCAAAGCGTTGTTGATTTCACAGCCTGAACTCGCGCTGAAAGTCATCGCCGATATGGGCACGAGTCCTGCCACCTTCAGAAGAGCCATTTATGATGTCAAAGACCAATGGCGGTCCTGGGGTATCGATAAGCGTCGGGCTGACCAACTGATTCAACAATACAACAGCATTTATCGCAAGAAAAAAAGCGGCTGATGCTGTTCGACAAAAATCAAAAGTCCGTAATTGCAACTCTCAAAAAGCACCGAACACAATAGAGTTCGGTGCTTTTTTGTCTTGGACACTTTGTCATTTCAAATGATTTATTCAGGAGGAGATGTCTCATGAAAAAACTGATGCTTTTGCCTGCGGTCTTTCTGACCTGTTTTTTCAGTCTGGCCCTCGCGCCGACCTCTGCAAACGCTGGTCAGCCCTGCTTTCCGTTTTTCGGGATAGGCTGTCCTGGAGGTCATTCTTGCAATCAAGAGACTTTTAGATGTCCTGAGCTGTGCCGACTACCTAGTGACTGTCCGGCAAGCTCTATCTGCACTGACGAGGGCATCTGCAGCGAGCCGCAGCAACAAAGGAGAGTCGGCATAGGCAGGCCGTGCGACGCCAACTCGTCTTGTACAAGCACCTTGTGTGACACAGAGAGACGGACGTGCGTTGAGACGGAGTGCGATTCGGACATAAATTGCGAGTTAGGGGCACTTTGCTCAGGGGGTCTATGCGTGGTCGATCTTGTTGCCGACCGGGATCGAGATGGACTTCCGGATGGATCTGAGAGCGTGTCGCGAGATAACTGTCCCGATATCGCTAACTCGGATCAGCGAGACATTGACCGCGACGGGCTCGGTGATGTTTGTGATCTCGATGATGATAATGATGGTATCGATGATGTCGTGGACAACTGCCGCTACGTTTCCAACCCACTCCAATACGATGTTAACGGAAACGATTTAGGAGATGCCTGCGAGGGATTCGGAGCACGGCCTCTTTGGATCAGAACCGAACCGGGTGAGCGCGACAGCTCCGCAAATGTCGTAATTGGCTATCGGGCAGGAGCTGGTGCTGAGCGAAACAACACTATTGTTGGCTCTCTCGCCCTTTCTACAACGCGAGGCGGTGCAGATAACACCGTGGTTGGAGCCAACTCACTCAAACGTCACCAAGGCAGGCATCGCGACAGACGAGACCGCAATTCGACTCTTGGAAGCGGGACGCTGGAGGCGCTGGTTACAGGAAGCAATAACATCGCCATTGGCTACAAGGCGGGCAGCAACGTAGAAACAGGCTCTGGCAATATCTATATCGGTGCTTATGCTGGACCAACGAAGAAAACACGAGGCGAAAACAACAAACTCTATATCTCTAACAGTAAAGAACAAACGCTGGTCAGCGGGGATTTTGGCAAGCGGGACATCAAGTTTCACGCTACCTTGAATGCCGAGGCCCTCACCCAGTCTTCCGATGCG
>NZ_DFQB01000041.1:0-10417 GCF_002377545.1 Thalassolituus sp. UBA3500
GTCCTAGGCCTCTAGACGATGGGGACGTCTCAATCAAGGAGCGCGCATTCTATGTACGTTCTTCGAAAGCGTCAATACCTGTAAAGCAAAAATTTTGTCCTATACTGTGAAAACAGCCCTACTCCCAGGAAACGTCCAATGGACAGTACAACGATGATCGCGGTCGCTATCGTCACCGGCATTATTGCCATCGCTGTGGTGACGATAAAAAGATGGATGGATCAATACCGACTGGAACAAATGCGCAAATCGGTTGAACACATTGATTCCATCAACTTGACCAGCAATGTGGGCAACAGCTTGCGCCCCTGGCTGTCGATCGAAGCTCTGCGCGCACTGGCCGAGCTGACAGACTTCCACGCTCAGCAAGTGAATACAAAGTTCATCAGTATGCCGCAACGTACCTCAAAAGCTCTGGATCAAGCTGAAGAGTGGCGAAATAACGCCGCTCCGCCCTCCCCATCACCGCTTCCCACGCAACCGAAACAAGCGAAAGAACTGCGCGATTCACTAATGGACTATCTTGAATTGATTAAAAGTGGTCATAAAGAACACGTGATTCCTACAGAATCGGCACGTGAGCGTATCAGGGAGGCGACCGTCCTTAATGCCCGCATCTGTGCCAATACTTACCAGGCCCGGGCGAAACAGTCGTTGGAGCAGAATGCACCTAATCAGGCGCTGCATTTCTTAAAGCGTGCTGAGAAGACCATTCGCAACATCAAAGATCTTCCTCAAGACCTGATGACAGAGCTGGACGCTCTGGTTGAGGCCATTGACGAACTCGAACAGCATCGCGCCAACTCAGGGCCGTCCCGACTGGCGGAAGGGGCCGATGAGCTGGCGGAGGCAGAAGAATCCTGGAAGAAGAAAACGTTCGATTAATCCATGCGCTCAGCCTTCCAGCGCTTTCAGGATATCCGCTTTCAAAGACTCAGGGGTTGTGGTCGGGGCATAACGATCAATGACCTTACCATCACGCCCAATCAGGAACTTGGTAAAGTTCCACTTAATACCTTTCGTCCCCATCACGCCTGGCGCTGCGGACTTCAGCTCGTCATAGATAGGCGCAGCATCACTGCCGTTCACATCAATCTTGCTGAACATCGGAAAACTAACACCGTAGTTTTTCTGACAGAACGCACCAATATCATCCGCGCTGCCGGGTTCCTGCTTACCAAACTGATTGCATGGAAAGCCGAGAATTACCAATCCTTTGTCTTTCAGGTCCTGGTATAAAGTCTCAAGACCATCATATTGCGGCGTAAAACCGCACTTACTCGCAGTGTTCACGATAAGTACAACCTTGCCTTCATATTCACTGAGGTCCTGATCTTTGCCGTTTAACAAGGGCATGGTGTAGTCAAGAACAGACATCGGATACTCCCATCCATTAATTTTAAAGCGGTTAAAGTAATCATACCGCCATGCGGCCACAAGTGCCGATTGAGCCCAAAGCCGTGTGCAATTCGCACAAATACCTTTAACTTTTTTCGTCTTTAGACTCAAAGGTCAAAGCAGCGGAGTTTATGCAATAACGCAATCCCGTTGGTGCCGGGCCATCGGTAAATACGTGGCCGAGGTGCGCATCACAGTGTTTGCAGACCACTTCAGTTCTCACCATAAAGTGACTGGTATCGCTGCGCTCTTCTATGTTGTTTTCATCAGCGGGAAGGCTGAAGCTCGGCCAGC
Organism: Thalassolituus sp. UBA3500; assembly: GCF_002377545.1. Lineage (NCBI taxonomy): Bacteria > Pseudomonadati > Pseudomonadota > Gammaproteobacteria > Oceanospirillales > Oceanospirillaceae > Thalassolituus > Thalassolituus sp. UBA3500. The sequence goes on from NZ_DFQB01000041.1 coordinate 1,693, forward strand.
CACACCCCGAATCGAACTTATCGCCCGACAGGAAAAGAGGTTCACCACAACACACGCATTTATAGGTACCCTCTTCCGAGAAATCGTAATACTGACCAGTAAACGGACGTTCCGTTCCTGCTTCACGCGTTACCCGGTATGACTCAGCACTCAGCTGCTGGCGCCATTCGTCTTCACTCTTGTTAATTTTTTTCATTCTTCCAACCACTTTCCGATAGAGCATCGTAAGAGTATGATTAATCACTTAAATTCAGTTCCGATACAGGCGGCAAAGTTCCATGGAAATCCTCAAGTCCAACAAACTGGCAAACGTGTTCTACGACATACGCGGACCAGTGCTGGATGCCGCCAAGCGTATGGAAGAAGAAGGCCATCGAATTCTGAAGCTGAACATCGGCAACCCGAAACCGTTCGGGCTGGATGCGCCTGAGGAAATTATCCAGGACGTCATCTACAACTTGCCAGATTCTGAGGGTTATTGCGACTCCAAAGGGCTTTTCTCGGCGCGAAAAGCCATCATGCAGTACACCCAGCAGAAAAAGATTCCTAATGTCGGGCTCGAAGACATCATCATAGGTAATGGCGTCAGTGAACTGATCGTCATGTGCATGCAGGGCCTGCTGAACAATGGCGACGAGGTTCTGGTGCCTGCACCCGACTACCCACTCTGGACGGGCGCGGTCAGCCTGGCAGGCGGCAAAGCCGTTCATTACCTCTGCGATGAACAATCCGACTGGTACCCAGACCTCGACGATATTCGCAATAAGGTAACCGACCGCACCCGCGCAATGGTGATTATTAACCCGAATAACCCGACGGGGGCTGTCTACCCGGATGAAATTCTGGAAGGCATGCTGCAGATCGCTCGCGAAAACAACCTGATTGTTTTCTCGGATGAGATCTACGACAAAATTCTGTTTGATGGTGTCACCCACACCTCGACGGCATCGCTGGCCGATGACCTGTTAATTATTACCTTCAATGGCTTATCTAAAAACTACCGTCTGGCGGGCTTCCGCTCTGGCTGGATGATAATCAGCGGCGCCAAGCACAAAGCGCGGGATTACATTCAGGGCCTGGAAATGCTGGCCACCATGAGACTGTGCGCCAACGTGCCATCCATGCATGCCATCCAGACAGCACTCGGCGGTTACCAGAGTATTTTTGATCTGGTCAACGGTGACGGGCGCATTGTTCAGCAGCGGGATATCGCCTACGAAATGCTGAACGACATCCCCGGTGTCAGCTGTGTGAAGCCTAAAGGTGCCCTGTACTGCTTCCCGAAAGTAGACGTCAAAAAGTTCAATATACGCAACGACGAACGCATGGTGCTGGACCTGCTTGAACAACAGAAAATCCTGTTGGTACACGGTACAGCCTTTAACTGGCCAGACCCGGATCACTTCCGCGTTGTCTTCCTGCCAAGACCAGAAGATCTGACCGCAGCGATGCAGCGCATGAAACAATTCTTCGAAACCTATCAGCAGCTCTGATCCGACCAAAGGCCCGCACGCCAATGCTCGACGTTCATATTGATGATTTCTTTCGTGATGTTGCTGTCACCCTGCTCACAGGGTTACAGCAATTTCCGGCCCCAAGAACCCTCTTTGTAGAAGACGTGTGCGGGCCGGATGAGATGGACGAGTTCGGCCTTCACTCACCCCGCCACTTAGCAGCGCTGGGCGCAATTCAGTGGCTTCGCGACGAGGAATACGTCCGCTTCGGAATCGTTGACCGGCAGGAATCAGTCGATGATTTCGTACTGAGCAGCAAAGCATTCACCCGACTGCTGCGTCAGCCTGACGAAAGCGACGAACCATTGTTCCGCCGCCTTCATTCTGCCGTACAAGAAAGTGATTCTGAGTTAATAAGAAGACTGCTTCGCGAAGAATTTCTCGAAGCATGATTCAGCCGGCCTGGCCTGCGTAGCGATCAAATCGGCCGTTACCGTGAGCGGACATCAAAGCCCGCAGCTTCCAACGCATCCTGCAGATCATGCGCGCGCGCTGGCACACCCACCTTAAGATTAATGGTATCCCTGCGTAGCGGGTATTCTTTGCGCATTCGGTCAAATGATTCGCGCAGATTCTTACTGTGACGAATCACCGAGCGCATCACGCCGTCGTCGACACGTATTTCATAAGACGCACGAATCGCAGTGCGCAATGCCTGATGCACAGGCACTTCTGGTGAGAAATCCACCTTGCGGATACCCGGCTCAGGTAAGAACTGCCCAAGCTTCAGGCGCACAGGTAAACCAAAGAATTCGCACGCTGCCTGGTACACCAATTCGGTGCCGCGCATTTTTCCATCCAGAGAGTACCCGGCGATATGAGGTGTCGCCAGTGCGCAGAAATCCAATAATTCGCGATTCAGCTCCGGTTCGCCTTCCCAGACATCAAGTACCGCAACAAAATCCGGATTCTCATGCAGGTGCTTCAGCAAGGCATCGTTATCGACCACCGCCCCGCGACACGCATTGATAAGACAGGCATCCGTCATCATCTGCTGCAACTGGGCTTCGCCGATAAGATGCCAGGTCGGATGATCACCGCCCTTCTCCATCGGGGTATGCAGGCTGACCACATCGCAGGCGAGCACTTTATCGAGCGTCGTCAGCTCGCCGACGTCCTCTTCTTCTTTGAACGGGTCACAGGCGAGTACCGTCAGACCCATTTGCTCAAGACGCTGACGCAGAAGCAGGCCGACGTTACCGACACCAACAATGCCGACACTCAGATCACGAAAATCAATCCCGCGACTATCCACGACAACACTCAACGCGCTAAGCACGTAATCAACGACGGCCTGGGCGTTGCACCCCGGCGCACTGGCGAAGCCAATACCCGATTCGCTCAGGTAATCAAGATCAATATGATCAGTGCCGATCGTCGCCGTACCGACAAACTTGACCTTGCTGCCGCTAAGAAGTGCTTCATTCACCTGCGTCACCGAACGCACCAGCAGAAGATCGGCATCGGCGACATCGGCCGCCGTCATGGTTCTACCCGGAACCCGGATGATGTCTCCAAAGTCTCCGAAGAACTGATCAATTAAAGGGATATTTTCGTCGGCTACGATCCGCACTGGTGATAATCCTGATCTGACAAGAGAACGTCATTGTGGCAACTGACTGCCACAATGACAACGACTAGCAAGAGTTCAGCGTCATCGACTAACGGCAGCCACCGATACCGGCACTCCGTTCAGCGCTGCATTTCCGGTCAGTCCATCGAGGCGCGCATCATCGGTGAGCACGTTGGTATTCACCCCGCCGGCCTCTCGTGCGGTCTCCAGACGCACACCGTCGACGTTGTGGCCCCAACCATGCGGCAAGCTCACCACGCCGGGCATCACTTCCTCAGTAATCTCAGCTTCGGTCACCAGCTTTCCGACCCGTGAACTGATTTCCACAGTCCCGCCTTCGGCAATACCGAAACGCTCCGCATCCTCAGGATGAATCATCAGGCGATCACGTCTCGGCCCTTTAATCAGGCGGCGGCTGTTATGTAGCCAGCTATTGTTGCTGCGCACATGACGGCGTCCAATCAGCACAAGATCCTCGACGTTCTTGGCCAACAACTGTGGACGCACCCTCTCGAGTTCCTCCAGATACAGATCAGGCGCAAGATGTAGCTTTCTATCCCGGGTAAACAATCGTTCCGGCATGCATGGTCGCAACGGCCCAAGATCCATACCTGACGATGCGGCTTTCAGCTGTTTCAATGTCAGTTTATAGGGGCCGCGTTTGAGCATCGCATTCAGAATGCCTGACGGCTTCATCCAGCCCATGATGCCCAGTACGAGACGGCCCTGGAGACGGGTTTTCAGGCTACCACGGCCCATTCGCTTCAACAGACCGTGAATAATCTGCCAGTCTTCCTTCGCACCTTTGTCCGGTGGGAATAAAGCTGGCGCGTATTTCGCGACGTTACGGACGGCGAAACTGTTAAAGATCAGATCGTAATGGTCACGCTCCAGCGGTCCGCAAGGCGGCAAAATCACGTGTGCATGGCGGGTCGTCTCATTGAGGTAATAATCAATCGACACCATAAACTCCAACGAATCCAGCGCCGTCACCAACTGAGTACTGTTGGGCGTCGAGACAACCGGATTCCCCGCCATCGTGACTAACGCCTTCACCTGCCCTTCGCCGGACGTCAGAATCTCTTCGGCAAGCACAGATACCGGTAGCTCTCCCCCAAATTCAGGCAGACCACGAACGCGGCTCTGGTAGCGGTTGAAATTTCCGCGACTGCCGCGTGCAGCCAGAATAGCTGGCAGGTCCACCGCAGGATGAGACAGCATCAAGCCGCCTTCCCGGTCGAAATTACCACTAACGATGTTCAACACCATGATCAGCCACTGACACAGTCCGCCATACTGCTGAACTGATACCCCCATACGGCCATAACAGCTGGCCGACTCCGCGCTCAGCCAGTCACCCGCCAGCTGGCGGATAGCTTCGGCACTGATACCCGTTCGGTCTGCAGCGTGTTCAGGCGTCATACCCGCACAAATAGCGCTAAGATCAGCGGGAGTAACGTAGTCCGGCAATGCCGGTAACTGAGCAGACAGTTCATGCACCCAGACGTGGAGCACAGCCAGCAGCAGCTGAATATCCTGACCAGGACGGATAAACCAGTGCTCATCAGCAACTCTGGCAGTTTCAGTTGCCCGCGGATCAATCACCAGAACACGACCTCCGCGCGCCTGAATCCCTTTGATCCGACCACGGAAATCCGGCACAGTCATCATGCTGCCATTAGATGCCAGAGGGTTGCCGCCGATGATGATCAGAAAATCCGTACGGTCAATATCAGCAACAGGCTGCAGCAACTGATGCCCCAGCATCTGCAGGCTCGCCATGTGATGCGGCAGCTGATCCACAGACGTTGCCGAGAACTTGTTCTTTGAGCCAATCGCCTTAAGCAGCATCGGACCGAATAGCAGATTGCCGTAATTGTGAACATTGGGATTGCCGAGATACGATGCCACCGCATCGCGACCGTGCTGATCGCGGATACGCATCAGCTCGCTGGCGGTATAATCCAGAGCCTCATTCCAGCTAACTTCATGCCACTCATCGCCCCTGCGGATCATCGGCAGGCGCAGACGGTCAGGGTCTTCATGAAGGTCTTGCAGCGCCGTGGCTTTGGGGCAGATGTAACCCTTACTGAACGGGTCATCCTTATCGCCTTTAATCGAAAGAATCTGGCCATCTTCATGCCTGACTTCAATGCCACAGGTCGCCTCACACAGGCTGCAGGTGCGTTTATGCGTCTGAATAGTCATTACTTTTTTCCTGGCTGCTGATCGCCGGATGAGACCGGGCTTATTGTTCTGATTGACTATACGCGTTGCTTACCGGTCCGGAGCAGGCCAATTGTGCCAAAGTGCAGGACGACAGAATTCAGAATCCACCAGGCCGGACGCCACAGGAAACTGTCGACGATCTGATAAATTGAAAAAATATTAGAGACCTCCATCATAAATACTATGAATAACGCATATCAGGGGTACAAATACGTCTGAGCCTAAAATTCCGGTATACTCCGGCGCTACTACAAGTAGGTGATGCAGATACTTGGTGACTTTTGGCACTAAGTAGTACTGCTCACCGGACATAACTGCATGGATGCGGGCTTGCGATCACCTTAGGACGCAAGCCAGCTAAAGTGCAATGAAGTTGCAATCAAGGCTTTGAGAGAGGGTCGCAAATGAGTCTGTATTCAGAATACCTGAAAGAAATTGAGGTTCGTAAGAACGAGCTGGGGTTGAACCCTAAGCCGATCGACGGCGCTGAACTGCTGTCTGAAATCATCGAACAGATCAAAGACGTAAACAATGAGCACCGTAAAGACTCGTTGAACTTCTTCATCTACAACACCCTCCCTGGTACGACGCCTGCGGCCGGTGTCAAAGCAGAGTTCCTGAAAGAAATCATTCTGGGTCAGGCTTCTGTAGAAGAAATCAACCAGGACTTCGCGTTCGAGCTGCTGTCTCACATGAAAGGCGGCCCATCTATTAAAGTACTGCTCGACCTGGCTCTGGGCGACGACGCTGACATCGCAAAAGCGGCTGCGGCGGTTCTGAAAACTCAGGTATTCCTGTACGAAGCCGATACCGAGCGCTTGGAAGCCGCCTACAAAGCAGGCAACGCCATCGCCAAAGAACTGCTGGAAAGCTACAGCAAAGCAGAATTCTTTACCGAACTGCCAGACATCGACGAAGAAATCAAAGTTATCACCTACATTGCTGCTGTTGGTGACATCTCGACTGACCTGCTGTCTCCGGGCAACCAGTCTCACTCACGTGCTGACCGTGAACTGCACGGCAAGTGCATGATCTCTCCTGAAGCTCAGGAAGAAATCACTCAGATGAAAGAAGCTAACCCAGACAAGCAAGTTATGCTGATCGCCGAAAAAGGCACCATGGGTGTGGGTTCATCACGTATGTCTGGTGTGAACAACGTGGCACTTTGGGCTGGTAAGCCTTCAAGCCCGTACGTTCCATTCATCAACATCGCTCCAGTTGTTGCTGGTACCAATGGTATCGCACCTATCTTCCTGACGACTGTCGGCGTAACCGGCGGTATTGGTCTGGACCTGAAAAACTGGGTACAGAAGAAAGACGCAGACGGCAACGTTGTTCGCGACGCGAACGGCGATGCAGTACTGGAAGAAAAGTACTCTGTTAAGACCGGTACCGTTCTGACCATCAACACCAAGACCAAAAAGCTGCTCGACAGCGATGGCAATGTGCTGTCTGACGTATCCGACGCTTTCACTCCACAGAAAGTCGAGTTCATGAAAGCGGGCGGTTCTTACGCGGTTACCTTCGGTAAGCAGCTGCAGACCTTCGCTGCAGAGACTCTGGGTGTTGAAGCACCGGCTGTTTACGCGTCTTCAAAAGAAATCTCTCACGAAGGCCAGGGCCTGACTGCTGTTGAGAAGATCTTTAACCGCAACGCCGTTGGTGTGAACTCTGCGACGCCACTGCACGCGGGTTCTGACGTTCGCGTTAAAGTGAACATCGTAGGTTCTCAGGATACTACTGGCCCTATGACCACTCAGGAACTGGAAGCCATGGCTGCTTCTACCATCTCTCCAAGCGTTGATGGTGCGTTCCAGTCTGGCTGTCACACTGCCTCTGTATGGGATAGCAAAGCGAAGGCCAACACGCCTAAGCTGATGGCGTTCATGAACGCGTTCGGCGTGATCACTGCACGTGATCCTAAGGGTGTTTACCCGGCAATGACCGACGTAATCCACAAAGTACTGAACGACATTACGGTTGACGATCGCGCGATCATCATCGGTGGTGACTCTCACACTCGTATGTCTAAAGGTGTCGCGTTCGGTGCTGACTCCGGTACGGTTGCAGTAGCACTGGCGACTGGTGAAGCAGCAATGCCTATCCCAGAGTCTGTGAAAGTTACCTTCAAAGGCAACATGAAGCCGCACATGGACTTCCGTGACATCGTACACGCTACTCAGGCGCAAATGCTGAAGCAGTTCAGCGGCGAAAACGTCTTCCAGGGCCGTGTGATCGAAGTACAGATCGGTACCCTGCTGGCTGACCAGGCCTTCACCTTCACCGACTGGACTGCAGAAATGAAAGCAAAAGCTTCTATCTGTATTTCTACCGATGACACCCTGATCAAGTCTCTGGAACTGGCTAAGTCACGTATCCAGATCATGATCAACAAAGGCATGGAAAACGAAGCAGGCATGCTGCAAGGCCTGATCGAACTGGCTGACAAGCGTATCGCTGGCATCAAGTCTGGTGAAGAGCCTGCTCTGGCTCCAGACGACAACGCTAAGTACTACGCTGAAGTGGTTGTTGACCTCGACGCAATCGACGAGCCAATGATTGCTGACCCAGACGTAAACAACGAAGACGTTTCTAAGCGTTACACCCACGACGTGATCCGTCCGGCGTCTTACTACGATGGCCGTAAAGTTGACCTGGGCTTCGTTGGTTCTTGTATGGTTCACAAAGGTGACATGCAGATCATCGCTGCGATGCTGCGTAACCTGGAGAAGAACGGCCCTATCACGTTCAAGGCTCCACTGGTTGTTGCACCACCAACGTACAACATTGTTGACGAGCTGAAAGCCGAAGGCGACTGGGACATCCTGTCTAAGTACGCTGGCTTCACCTTCGACGATGCAAACCCGAAAGAAGCTGCACGCACCAAGTACGAAAACATCCTGTACCTGGAGCGCCCTGGATGTAACCTGTGTATGGGTAACCAGGAAAAAGCAGAACCAGGTGACACCGTACTGGCGACTTCTACCCGTCTGTTCCAAGGCCGTGTTGTAGAAGACAGCGCTGAGAAGAAAGGTGAATCTCTGCTGGGCTCTACCCCAATGGTTGTTCTGGGTACCATCCTGGGTCGCTTCCCGACTCTGGAAGAGTACAAAGCAGCGGTTGAAGGTATCAACCTGACTTCTTTCGCTCCACCATCGAAAGACCTGGCTCGCCCAGCGATCCCTCTGAAAGCTGTTTAATTAACAGTTTTTGAGGCGATTAGCCCACTGCCCTGACCTTTTGGTTGAGGCAGAGGGCTAGAAAAGAAAAACCGGCACTCGTGAGAGGCGCCGGTTTTTTTGTGTCTGGAATAGTTTGGCTTTACCAATATTCGGCATGAAGGCTACCCTGCAAGCATTGCGTGACGGCAAAAGCCTCAGCCATGGGTAGTGTTCAGAATTCTGTGTCA
>NZ_DFQB01000035.1:0-20510 GCF_002377545.1 Thalassolituus sp. UBA3500
CACGCCCTCTGCGTTCACACGTGAAAACACGATAAACAACAGAATCAGTGCCTTTAACACGTTCATATTGCCACTATCCTTGTCAGGCAGATTACTAGAGCTAAGGTGGTTGTGCGGCCGCAGACTATCAAAATCGCAAACCATAGAAAGCACCCGTGGATGCTATGGCGCAATATATCTATTCGAAAGACGGCAATCTGAGCCTAAGACTCAGGTAATGGATGAATGGGGGGTATCAGATAGGAGTTCAGCAATAGCTTACCGTGCGCAACGCCCCGCAGGCTGATCATCTGATCGCCAATCAACCGCAGACGATCGGCCGGCCCCTGGACCAGCAATACAGCCAGTGTGTGGGTGTCCGTCAGGTTGACGCTAAGGTTGCTGATGACTTCGTCGATATAGCGATATTGCAGATCGTATAACTTTTTATGCAGACCCGGCGTTGAGTGGTTGTAGACCAGATTCAACGTCCCTGTCATCACCTCATCCCCCGACTGCGAGCGGTGCTCGTTGATATCGCGGTTGATCATGTCGCAGATGGCCTGCGAGCGACTGTCGAAGCCGCGCCGTGCCACCATTTCATCCAGCCCCCCAAGCAACGACTCGGGCAGCGAGATACTGATACGACTGAGGGGTTCCTTATTACTCATCCGGTACCTTTATCCATTAAAACAGGTGACTGTAGCGTTCGATTTCCCACTCGCTCACCGAGCGGTGGTATTCATTCCATTCTTCGCGTTTGTAGCGAATAAACTCCGCACGTAACTCTTTACCCAGCACTTCTTCAACAAACGGGTCACTCTCAAATGCCGTGATGGCTTCATCCAGTGTGCGTGGTAAAAAGCCAATACCACGGGCTTCACGTTCTTCTTCGGTCAGCTCGTAGAGGTTGGTTTCCTGTGGTTTGCCCGGATCAAGCTTTTCGCGGATACCCTCAAGACCCGCCGCCAGTACCAGCGCACAGGCCAGGTAAGGATTGGTCGCACCATCGGCATTGCGCGATTCACAACGGCCACCGCCCATGGGTACACGAACCGAGTTAGTACGGTTATTTGAACCGAACGAATTAAACACCGGTGCCCAGGTGAAATACGGCATATCGCCCTGACGCACCAGTCGCTTGTAGGAATTCACCGTCGGTGCGAAAACCGCACACAAGGCCGGGCCGTGCTTCAGTACACCCGCTATAAAATGATAACCCAAGTCAGTTAAGCCGAGCCCGTGAGGATCGTCCGCCGGTTTGCACTGGAACAGGTTCTCTTTGGTGTCGAGATCGTAGAGCGACATATTGAAGTGCGCGCCGTTCCCGGTTTTGCTCGAAAATGGTTTGGGCATAAAGGTCGCCAGAAGGCCTTCCTGTTTGGCGTATTCCTTGGCCATCATTTTCAGAAAGGTAAAGCGGTCACACGAGGTTACGGCATCGGCGTAATTAAAATCGAATTCGAACTGACCGTTGGCGTCTTCGTGGTCGAAGGAATATAAGCCCCAACCCAGATCATTGATGGAGGTCGCCATACGATCCAGCCAGCTGAAATTACTGAGGAAAGACTGTGTGTCATAACACGGCTTTTTCAGCTTGTCGTCCGGGTCCTGCGGCGCAAGAGAGCCATCTTCGTTTTTCTTGAGCAGAAATACTTCGGCCTCAATACCGAGGTTCATACCAAAGCCCATTTCTTTGGCCTGTTCGAGTACCGATTTTAAAAGCACTCGCGTATTAAGCATGTAAGGCTCGCCGTACAGGGTGTTGTCCGCTGGCATCCAGGCGACTTCGGGTTGCCACGGCAGTTGAATAATATGATCGAGATCCGGGACGGAGGCGATTTCGTCATCGTTGGGGGCCTGCCCTAAGCCATCCAGCGCATAACCGGTATAGAGTTCTGAACCGTGTGCCATATGATGCAAATGGCTGATGGGTACTACCTTGCCTTTTGGAATACCATGAATATCTACATAGGTACCCATGCAGTACTTAACGCCTTTCTCTTTCAAATCTTCCTGAATTTTATGAATTTCACTGTCAGATTTAATGTCGATCATTGTTTCATTCCCATAAAGAATGTTTTCTAAAGTACAGACTCGAAGTAACTGTGATTAAGAGGTGCCTCTTCCTGTGTGGCGTGGTGCAGGAGCGAAGAAAAGTCTTCACACATCCATTGGTACAATTGAGCGCCTTTTTCGGCACTGGCAATTGACGGGGTACCGGTCACACCATTTTTACTGGTGCGGTTGACCGGGTGGCTGAAGACGCAGCCGCCGGTGCGGTCTTCATCGTCGGCCTCGGCGAGTTTTTCCTCACGGACGATTTCCGGAAATAAATGCATCATTAACGAGGTTTCAGCATCGTTGGCGTGCCAGTCACCGGCATCGGCAAAGTGGGCGTCTTTTACGCGTGCAGAAATCTGTGCGGTATTGACCAGCGCCACCATAAAGCCATCATGACGCGCACGCAGAATCTCCAGTGCACAGCGCAATGGTGCTTCGTTGGTGACGTGGCCATTTACCAGCAAAAGGCGCCGGACACCCGAGTTTTTCACCCAGTCACCGATGTCTGAAATTACATCGATTAAGGTCTTAGGATTGAGCGCAATCGTTCCGGGCCAGCGATGAGAATGCCCAACAGAGCAGCCATAAGGTAAGGTCGGTAAAAGAAATATCTCGCTCTCAGCCGCAACATCACTGCACAGACGATGCGCGATAGCGGTATCCATGCCACAGCCCATGTGTGGACCATGTTGTTCGGTCGCACCTATCGGGAGAATGGCCGTTTCAATGCCAGAACGCACCGCATCCGCGACTTCTTCCCAGGTCATGTGACTGAGCTGAAACATCAGAACACACTCCCGACGTCATCATTCACATGCACCATACGCACAAGATTAAGATGATCGTCATCTTCTTCCTGCTCGGCCGGTGGATGAATTAACTCTTCGATGTGCTGCTTGGTGGCGAGAAATTCCGGGTCCATAAACTGATCGGGTGAACGCGGCTGCGGAACCGGCACCTCTACGATTTCCTGCACTTCGCCAGGGTTGGCTTTGAGCACTAAAATCCGGTCAGCCAGATACACCGCTTCATCAAGATCATGGGTGATAAAGAACACAGTGACATCGATGTTCTTCCAGATCTCCAGCAGATAGGCCTGCATTTTTGCCCGAGTCTGAGCATCCAGTGCACCGAATGGCTCATCCATCAGCAATACTTTAGGCCGGTTTGCTAATGCCCGGGCAATCGCTACCCGCTGCTTCATCCCGCCCGATAACTGATGCGGATAACTGTTTTCAAATTTGGTTAAGCCAATCAGGTTAATCCACTCGCGTGCTTCAGACTCTGCGGTGCCTTTGTCGTAGCCACTTTCGAGCAGGCCAAACATAATGTTCTTTTTTACCGTCAGCCACGGAAATAAGGTATACCCCTGAAATACCATGCCGCGTTCAGGCCCGGGCTGAGTGACCTCTTCGCCATTAAGAAGTACCTGCCCTGAACTGGCTTGCTCAAGCCCGGCCAGAATCCGTATCAAGGTCGACTTACCACATCCCGACGGCCCGATCACACAGACAAACTCGCGTTTATGAATCTTTAAATTAATGTCTTTTAATGCGGTAACGTCGCCAAACTGTTTATTGAGGCCTTTCACCTCCATGGTTACCGGGCGTTGTTTCAGTCGGTCAAAGCGATCTTTTACTTCGGGCGACTGATCGAGATAGCTTGGCAGTTCTGAATTTGTCATCGTCGTATCCCCCGATTATTTGGATTCTTTCTGCCATGGGAAGAGACGACGCCCCAACCATGCCAGCAACAGATCAATGGTCAGACCGAGAATCCCGATCATGATGATGGCGGCAAATACATTGTCGAAATTTTTGTAGCGCGCCTGTTGAGTAATAAACCAGGTGATGCCTGAGCTGGTACCAATCAGTTCGGCCACAATCAGATAGGTCCACGCCCAGCCGAGCAGAATACGCACATCGCGATACAGGTCTGGCAGAATGCCCGGCACTACGACACGGAACAGCATGGATCTATTCTTAGCGCCTAACGTCTGCGCCGCTTCTAACAGGCTCGGATCGAGCTTGCGGGTGGTATTGGCAACCACCAGCACCTGCTGAAAAAAGGTACCAATAAAAATGATGGCTATTTTCGGTGCCTGATAAATACCGAGAACCGCGACAGCAAGCGCACCGAACGCCGGCGCTGGCAGATAACGGAAGAATTCAATAAACGGCTCAAAGAGGCGTGAAAAGAAATCGTAAGTGCCCGCTAAAATGCCCAGTGGAATACCGATAATAGACGACAGCACAAACCCCCAGAAGATAACCTGAATACTGCTCCAGAGGCTTTCATGCAGCCACATTTCACTACGCCGTTGCGGTTCTGTGGTAAAGGCAGTAACAAATGCCACCGCAACTTCATGAGGCGCAGGAAGATAGACCGGGTTTGCGGGTTTACCTTCTGGCAGGGCCGTCTCATTGTCGCTGGCTTTGGCGTATTCGCGCTCGAATATTTCACGGTCTACCAGCAGTCCTTCACTAAAGTAACTGACTGAACCTGGCTGGGTAATTTCTACCTGCGGATGCCAGAGAAAAGGGACATAGCTGATCAGCGCCCAAAGCAAAATGGGTAAGGCGAAGCTGGCCAGGGTCACCGCGCGGCGCGGCCCTTGATCAAGCTTTCTGTTAACGGCTATTAGCTGCATGGATATCCCCATTTACTTGCCCGATTTACAGCGCCAGAGTGAGCGATCCCCTACCCTGCCAGGCATGTTTAATCGTGATTCAGAAAATGCCGGCGCAGATCACGCCGGCGTGATTAAGAAGCTGCGATAACCCTGAAGGTTACAGCGCTTCCATCAGGGATGGATCAATGTACTCATCCACCGGTTGCTTCTCGCCATACACATCGTTTGCAAGATTAAATGCATCGGCGATTTCACCTGAGCCATAAATCGATTTAAAGCCTTTCGCTTTTTCCATAAATGGCAGTGCTTCTTCTAAGGTCAGGATTTTGGTGCCGTCGATAAAGCCTTTATATTCAGACGGTGGAATGCCCACGCGTGCCGCCATAATGCTGATGGCTTCATCACGGGTTTCAGGATCTTTCAGGTAATCAACCGCCATGTACCAGACTTTGATCACTTTCATCCACTCCGCACGATTCGCCGCGAGACTCTGCGGAGAAACTGCCAACACGTCATAGATCAGGCCCGGTTCATCTTCACTGGAGTAAATGCGTTTCGAACCCGGAACCAGATTCAGTGCCTGACCAGAACTTGGCTGCCAGGCAACAATGGCATCCACCTGACCAGAAGCCAGAACCTGAGGCGTTTCGTTGGTCGGTACGTTCACCAGTTCAACGTCAGTTTCTTTCATGCCCGCTTTTTCAAGCGCGTTCAGCAGAAGCAGATGGCCAACAAAACCAATCTCAACGCCAACTTTCTTACCTTTCAGTTCTTCAATCGTACTGATACCGGCAGCAGCAACCACCATGTCATTACCATTGCTGTAGTCGTTGACCAGGATCGTGACGTTTTTCGCGCCGGTCGAACCCGTTACCAGTGCATCACCGTTGGTCATTGAAACAGCGTCCAGCTGACCCGCTGCGAAGGCATCCATACTGGCGACGTAGTCGAACCACTCGAACTGAACCTCAACACCTTCTTCTTCGAACATGCCCTTCTCAAGCGCAATCTCCCAGGCTACCCAGCCCGGCCAATCGCTGTAACCGATCTTAAGTGGTTCTGCGACAGCACTTGCCACACTCATCAGACCTGCACAGACAACAGAGACTGCACCTGCAATAAACTTCTTTCTGATCGCCATAGGATTTCCCCAATGTGGTTGTAGTATTACGGTTTTAATCATTCGTAATATTCACTAGAGCATGGGTTGTGCCAGCCCGACGTAGAATGACCAAAGACACGGCTGCATCCGCACCGGTAATCCACCCCGCTCTTCCTGAAAGTGCAACTGAAAGCGCCGTCAGTCGGGGCCTTCAGGCTTATGTCAGCTTTGCGTACCGCGCCCGACAGCGACATCGGCTCATCAGCAGACCTTACGAAATCCAATGCAACAGAAGCGCACCACCAGGTTGCAGGCAGGCAAATTCAAAGCACCAGAATCGACCACTGAGTCATATTCAAAGCCATGAAAGTGCACCAGACCGGGCTTGATTTCCGTGCTTCAGCGCGTTATCAATATAAATAGACATCTGGCACGGCAATCGCTTAGTCAGTTGTACCTACGCTTTGAAAGGCAACGCACATAAACATGCAGAAAAACATGTGCTGCTGCCACAATAAGGGCACTAGGGTTCCGGCAGGTCTGTTCTGATACGTAAAAGTACTTAGAAGAGAGAACACCAGCGACTGGACCGAGAGTGACCGACCTCCAGCGGCGTACTGGCAGGTTACACGGCGGGATAAAAGCCCGGGAGATCAGACAACGTACTGCCCACGTTTTAATGAGCAGCGTTTATGAATCCGTGAACTTGCAGGAGCCCGCACCATGACAAAACCTCATTTCCTTTTATCAATGATTTCCGCGCCCCACGTGTCTGCGCGTACAGGAGTCCTTTATGTCTGAATTTCAGTATGGTGACACTATTTACGAAGACACCCTCGGTGGTGGATGCCACTGGTCGATGCGTGTAAAGAAAGGCACGCTGTTAACACTGACGGATGTTAAAGGCGGAGCCAATCTTGGGGTGCTATTTTTTAACCCGGAAAACCTCCTTGAAAAATACAATGCACCCGACACATTAAAGGGTCAGCACACCTTTAAGCTAACCCGTGGTCATTGCCTGTATTCAGACATGGGGCGCATTTTTGCGTCCATCGTTGAAGACGACTGCGGCTGGCACGACACCGTATGCGGTAACCTGAATAAAGACATGCTACAGAAAAAATGGTCACTGAAAACCTATCAGGAAGCCTTGAACGGCTGGACCCAGAACGGCTATGACGCCTTCCTCGTCGAGCTGGCGAAGTACGGTCTTACCCGCAAAGACATGGCCGCCAACCTGAATCTCTTCAGCAAAATCAGCACCGACGCCGAAGGCAATATGCAGTACAGCGAAGGCTCAAAAGCGGGTGACAAAATCGTGCTGCGCTTCGAAATGGACACCTTGGTCGTTATGCACACCTGCCCTCATCCATTGAGTACCGCTGAAGAATATCCGGTACGCCCGGTGCACTATGCCATCGCTCAGGCGAAACCCGTCGAGGCTGATGATGAATGCATGAACTCCCGCCCTGAAAACCAGCGTGGATTTAAGAACAACGCCATCTACCAGTTTATGGGTCAATAAGGAGTCGCATCATGATTAAAGAAAGCCAACTCAACGTAAACGTTGCCGTCTTCCGCCAGACAGTTCCAGCAGGGGACTACTTCCTGCACCCTATAGAAAAAGGTCAGACATTCCGGATTCTCGATCTCGAAGGTAATCAGGCAGCCGATACTCTGTTTTACAACGCCGATGAAGTTTCTGAACGCTATAGCGCTATGGATACCATTCGCGCCCAAGGAAACGTCTACCTCACGGCTGGCACCGTGCTTCGCTCCAACGAAGACCGCCCTATGTTAACGATTACTGCTGACACCTGTGGTCGACACGATACCCTAGGTGGTGCCTGCGCAACCGAATCCAATACAGTGCGTTATTCGCTCGAAAAGAAATGCATGCACGCCTGTCGCGATAGCTGGATGCTGGCGATTAACGAAAACGAAGAATACGGCCTGAGCAAGTCAGACATTACCCATAACATTAACTTCTTTATGAACGTACCTGTGACGCCGGAAGGTGGGCTGACGTTCGAAGACGGTATTTCTGGTGCCGGTAAATACGTCGAAATGCGCGCTGATATGAATATTCTCGTACTGATTTCCAACTGCCCGCAGCTGAATAACCCGTGTAACGGCTACAACCCGACACCGGTTGAAGTACTGATCTGGGAGTAATTATGTTTAACAAAGTATTGATTGCTAACCGGGGTGCCATTGCCGTGCGTGTCATGCGCACACTGAAAGCACTCGGTGTGACTCCCGTGGTGATTTATCACGAGGCTGACAAACACTCGCTGCATGTTCAGCAGGCAGAAGAATCCTACTCCTTGGGTAGTGGCAGCGTTGCCGACACCTACCTGAACCAGGAAAAAATCCTGGGCATTGCGAAAGACAGCGGTGCTCAGGCCATCCACCCTGGCTACGGCTTCTTAAGTGAAAACGCCGGATTTTCTGATGCCTGCGAAAAAGCAGGTGTCGTATTCCTTGGGCCGACCGGCCAACAGATGCTGGAGTTCGGTTTAAAGCACAGTGCCCGTGCGCTAGCACAACAAGCCAACGTTCCGCTTCTTCCAGGCACTGAGCTTCTGACTGACCTGAGCGAAGCAAAAGCAGAAGCCACACGCATCGGCTACCCAGTAATGCTGAAAAGCACCGCCGGTGGCGG
The DNA here is from genome assembly GCF_002377545.1 of Thalassolituus sp. UBA3500. Classification (NCBI taxonomy): domain Bacteria; kingdom Pseudomonadati; phylum Pseudomonadota; class Gammaproteobacteria; order Oceanospirillales; family Oceanospirillaceae; genus Thalassolituus; species Thalassolituus sp. UBA3500. The sequence continues at coordinate 8,443 of NZ_DFQB01000035.1, forward strand.
CGGTATCGGTATGCAGCTCTGTTACACCGAAGCAGAGCTGGTGAACGCTTTTGATTCGGTAAAACGTCTCAGCGCCAATAACTTCTCGAACGATGGCGTCTTTCTCGAAAAATTTGTCGAGCGCGCCCGCCATATTGAAGTTCAGATTTTTGGTGACGGTAAAGGTACGGTAGCAGCACTTGGTGAGCGGGACTGCTCATTGCAACGTCGTAATCAGAAAGTCATTGAAGAAACACCGGCACCCCGTATTTCAGAGGCAGTCCGCACTGCCCTGCATGAGACAGCGAAACGTTTAGGCGAAAGCGTAAATTACCGCAGTGCAGGCACAGTAGAATTTATTTACGACGAATCCAGCGAGTCATTTTATTTCCTCGAAGTGAATACCCGCTTACAGGTTGAGCACGGTGTCACCGAAGAAGTCTTTGGCGTCGACCTGGTCGAGTGGATGGTGCGACTCGGTGCTGGCGACGAGTTGCCGTTAAACAAAGAACGTACGCCCAAAGGCCACAGCATTCAGGCGCGTATTTATGCCGAAGATCCGGTAAAAAACTTCCAGCCTTGTGCCGGTCTTTTAAGCCGGGTGGATTGGCAAGCCAAAGCCACGGATGGAATGCGCACTCGGATCGACACCTGGGTTGAGAGCGGCACACAGGTGCCAGCATTGTTTGACCCTATGCTGGCAAAAGTTATCGTTACCGCCGATGATCGCGCTTCAGCGATTCAGGGGCTTGCAGAGACTCTCGACCAATCTGAACTATACGGCATCGAAACCAACCTGCTTTACCTGAAGTCGATTCTAAAAGACGAAGAAGTAAAAGCCGGATTGGTCTGGACGCAGAAACTGAACAAAATGCAGTTCTCCGACCCAGCCATTGATGTGATCAGCGGTGGTACTCAAACCACCGTTCAGGATGTTCCCGGACGTATTGGCCACTGGGACGTGGGTATTCCGCCGTCAGGCCCATTCGACGAATATTCTTTCCGCTTAGGTAATCGTCTGCTTGGTAATAGCGAAGATTGCGCAGGTCTGGAAATCACCTTAAAAGGCCCGGTGCTTGTCTTCCAGAAAGCCACCCAGATTATTCTGACGGGGGCAGAAACGAGTGCCGAACTGACAAGCGATAGTAAAACAACCAGCATCGCGTTTAATCAGGTCATCGAAGTGAAACAAGGTGATCAGCTTGATTGCGGCACAGTCACCGGAGCGGGTGCACGGGCTTATCTTCTGGTGGCGGGCGGAATTCAATGCCCTGAATATCTAGGCTCTCGCTCGACCTTTACGCTCGGTCAGTTTGGCGGGCATAACGGCCGGGCACTTCTGCCCGGTGATGTACTGCATCTGACCGAAGGTCACACCACCGTTGAGCCAGTCGAAACCGCCAGCAACCTGCTGCCTGATATCGGCAATGAATGGCAGCTTCGTGTGATCTACGGCCCTCACGGGGCACCGGATTTTTTCACACAAAACGATATTGATGAATTCTTTGCGGCAAACTGGGAAGTTCATTTTAATTCCAGCCGCACAGGTGTGCGCTTAATCGGCCCTAAACCCGAATGGGCACGTAATGATGGCGGCGAAGCCGGTCTGCATCCATCCAATATCCACGACAACGCCTATGCCATTGGCGCGGTGGACTTTACCGGTGATATGCCGGTCATTCTCGGCCCGGATGGCCCAAGTCTGGGAGGTTTTGTTTGTCCGGTTACGGTCATTCAGGCTGACCTGTGGAAACTCGGCCAATTAAAAGCTGGGGATAAAATCCGCTTTACACCCGTCAGCCATGACACCGCAGTCAACCTGCGTGCAGAACAAATAAACCAGTTAAATACACTGGAATACGCCCCCTCAAACGTAAGTGAGTATTTACCTGAGTCACCGGTATTAAATACCATTGATACCGACAATCATCCGACGGGTGTTGTTTATCGTCCCGCCGGTGATAATTATCTGCTGATTGAATACGGGCCGTTGCAGTTAGATATCCGTCTGCGCTTTCGTGTTCATGCCTTAATGGAGTCCTTGCAGAAAAAGAACCTGACGGGTGTGATAGAAATGACGCCGGGTATCCGCTCGCTGCAGATTCACTACGACAGTCTGGCATTAAAGCAAAGCGATCTGCTTGATCTTCTGATAAAAGAAGAAGGCGCACTGGGTGATCTGAAAAATGCCGAAGTACCTTCACGCACCGTCTGGCTGCCATTGTCGTGGAATGATATCGCCTGCCAGCAGGCCGTTGATAAATACGTAAAATCCGTACGCGCCGATGCGCCCTGGTGCCCGGATAATATCGAGTTTATTCGTCGTATTAACGGACTTGACTCCGTCGACGAGGTTAAAAAAATCGTCTTCGATGCCAGCTATCTGGTGATGGGACTGGGCGACGTGTATCTCGGTGCACCGGTCGCAACACCGGTAGACCCTCGTCACCGCCTAGTAACAACCAAATACAACCCGGCACGAACCTGGACGGCGGAAAACTCCGTCGGCATTGGTGGTGCCTATATGTGTGTTTACGGCATGGAGGGCCCCGGTGGCTATCAGTTTGTCGGGCGTACTCTGCAAATGTGGAATCGCTACAAACAAACCCGTGAGTTTACCAAGCCTTGGTTGTTACGCTTTTTCGATAAAATCCGCTTCTACGAAGTCAGCCACGATGAACTGACGGGTATTCGTGAAAATTTCCCACACGGGCAGTATCCGATCAGAATTGAAGAGGATACTTTCAACCTTGACGAGTACGAACGCTTTCTGAGCGACAACGCCGAAGGCATCAGTGCCTTCCAGACGCATCGCCAGCGCGCCTTCCAGACCGAACTCGAAGACTGGAAAGCCAAAGGCTTGCTGCGTTTTGAGTCCGATACCGGAGCCATCGAAGAGAGCGACGAGCGTGAACTTGAAAGCGGCGAATTCGCCGTCGAAAGCCATGTCTCGGGCAATGTCTGGCAGGTGTTTGTGGAGCCCGGGCAGAACGTCAAGGCCGGGCAACCGCTAATGGTGCTCGAATCCATGAAAATGGAGATTGAAGTCACCGCCCACAAAGACGGCACCGTTGTCGAGCTTCTGAAAGAAGCCGGTAAAGGTGTGGCTCCGGGCCAGATGCTGGTCGTTTTGAAATAATAACCCTGCTATACTCATACGCGACGTCAGGTAAGCTACTTAGACCTCCTGCCGTCGCGACATCCTTTATTGCCTCTTCATCGACACCCGTCTGATCCTGACAATATCTGAATGCCGCACCCGGCCACTCTCGAACTAACGGCCAATTCGCTGGCTTCAGTCTGATCCGAACACATTTTGTTCTGACTACTGCTGCTTCTGCCCATAAGGGCGACGACTTTTGCTACCGGCTTAATGCGGCTGGCAGCATCTATTGGAATATTATGTCCGACACTATAGATACGAATACTGAGATTACCTTTGATGATCTGGCGCTGGCCGAACCTATCGCCCGTGCCGTAAAAGAAAAAGGCTACACCAAGCCTTCACCGATTCAGGCGAAAGCCATTCCTGTTGTCTTACAGGGCGGCGACCTGCTGGCTTCCGCACAGACTGGCACCGGCAAAACAGCTGCTTTTACTCTGCCGGTACTGCAACAACTGCTTGATAAGCCGCGTGCGTCTGGCAACCGTGTCAAAGCGCTGGTACTGACGCCCACCCGCGAACTGGCGGCGCAGATTCTCGATAATGTCGAGATGTACAGCAAACACACTAAAATCCGCTCAACGGTCGTTTTTGGTGGTGTAAAAATTAACCCACAGATGCAAAAACTGCGAAGCGGTGTGGAAGTACTAGTCGCGACTCCTGGCCGCCTACTCGATCTGCACAGCCAGAATGCGATTAAATTTGATGAGCTGGATATTCTGGTGCTTGATGAAGCCGACCGTATGCTCGACATGGGCTTTATTCATGACATCAAACGCATCCTGAAAATACTGCCGACCCAACGCCAGAACCTGCTGTTTTCTGCGACCTTCTCAGATGAAATCCGTGATTTAGCACAACGTCTGCTGGATAACCCAGCCGAAGTCAGCGTGGCAAAAGAAAACACCACCAACGCTCAGATTGCGCACAAATTACACCCGGTCGATAAAGCTGCGAAAACACGCCTGCTGAGTCATCTGACCCGCACTCAGAGCTGGGAGCAGGCACTGGTATTCAGCCGTACTAAACATGGTGCTAATAAACTCGTACGCCTGCTAGAAAAAGACGGCATCAAAGCGGCAGCGATTCATGGCAATAAAAGTCAGAATCAACGCACTAAAGCACTGGCCGATTTTAAAGACGGTAAGATTACACTGCTGATTGCTACCGATATCGCCGCTCGTGGCATTGATATCCACCAGCTTCCTCAGGTCGTGAACTATGATCTGCCGAACGTACCGGCAGACTACGTACACCGTATTGGCCGCACGGGTCGTGCGGGTATGCTTGGGCATGCTATTTCCCTGGTCAGCGCCGATGAAATTGAACAGCTGCAGGATATTGAACGCCTGATTCAGAAGCATATTGATCGTGAACTCATCGACGGCTTTAAACCACAAAATCCACTGCCCGAGTCACGAAAGATACTGCCACCCAAGAACAAAAAGCCGAAGAAACCCAAGGCACCTAAAGAGCAGAATCAGGGTAATTCCCAAGCACGCTTTGGTGGTAACAGAAGTTCTGATGGCAACAGACGCCCTGAAGGGAGCAAAAAGCCAGGCGGAAACAACCGTCCGCGTAATCGGCCGGCTAGCAGCACAAGCAATAAAAATAGCTCTGCACCATCGTCAGAGACTAAAAAGCCGCAGATAAAAGTGCGTCGTAGCCAACGTCAAAAGGCAGTTGAAGCCTGATATTCTCCTCTGGGTTGGCCTGATATCCCGTCAGGCCAATCTGCCACCTGTCTAACTACCCCTGCTGCGCCCCCTTCGCTACTGAACAACTAAGCTAATCGGACGGCACCTATGAACTGCCGCCCCTAACTTCAGAATCAGCCAGTATTGAAGGACTCCTATGCGCAAACTTATCCTCCCTTTATCGCCAGTCCGATGCTGGCCGCGTGCGCCGGTGACGATGCCGACTCATCGGACTCAACCACCGTCGTAGCTCCAGAATCTCCGGGCGCAACCTCTCTTGAAGACTGTAGTAACGTCAGTCTCAGTACCACGCGCATCAATGCTGCGGCACGAACCACAGTGAATACCGAGCTTACGTTTGATAATGCTCTCGCCGTATGGCGCATGCCCGTATCTACAGGTCAGGAGCTCACTGCCGAGATGAACGTGCCTGCGGATAAAGACTACAACATTGCCTTCTTTGACGGCTCAGGCAACAAGCTAGCCTGTGCCGATACAGAGGGCAATGGTGTCGATGAAACACTGGAATATACCGTCGCCAGTATCAGTGAAATCTGGGTCAAAGTATGGACGCCTGCTCTACCAAGTCGGTCTGCCTTTACACTCACCATGGTCACTCCTGTTGCCACAGAAATTACTGACGATGAACCGAACGATACACCGGCTACTGCTCAGGTGGTTTCGGACTCGTTTACGACTGTCGACGGAACGCTGGATACGGATAACTCTGACGCTGATGACTATTACAAATACACAGTCAGTGAAGGCGACGTTGTCACAATCAATGCGTCTGCTACTGATGATGGGGCGAGTCTGATTTACGTTGCCTTGTCAGACTCAGACAGCACAGTATTAGAGGAGAATGGCGAGCCGGTTGTACATTACTTTGGTGAGAACGAAATGAGCACGTCCCTTACCTACACGGTACCGGCTGCGACTACCGAAGTGTATGTGTGGATGGCAGCGCAACCAGGAACAGGTAGCTACACACTGGAAGTGCAGATCGACTGATTGTGAACGAAAGAAAAGCCCCCGGATCTGGTGAAGATGCGGGGGCTTTTTTATGCGCTGAGAATTGTCCAGCAGAGCTTAGACCTTAAATTCTCTCACAACAGTCGGACGTATCAACCACCAAATTATTGCCGAATAGATAGCCACAAAAAATACGGAAATACCAAGATATATGCTATTGATTCGTTCAAAATCAATCAGTGAATATGAAAAATCTTTAGCTAGATCTTCGGGCACGGAGCCTCTATCGCCAAGCCAGACGATCTCGCTACCTACGTTGTACAGCGTCATTGCAATTCCAAGAGCAAGCCCAGCCACAAACAGAATCCGAGCCCAGTTCTTTCTTTTCAGAAAATTAATAGAAACGACCAGTACGCATAAAGGAACGGCAAAGCCGACCAGAAAGATAAAGAGGCTCATATTATCTACTAGCAGCGTGAATATGTATGGAACATCCTGAGGTAGTGCTTCCGAATTCATCATCTGAAACATTTCTCCAAATACTGACGAAGCGTGAAACATGATGTTCTGTATTAAGCCGAGAAAGGTATGAAAGCCACTTATTATAATTGCGACCCAAGCGATAAGAGTCACAAATCGGGAACGAGAGTTTGCATCTAGTGACAAGGTATACTCCTGAGAATCTGTTCTACTTCCGTTGAATGATCAACTATACTATTTAACCGTATACAACCATAGCTCAATCATTATCCCACTCTTCGCGAATAGCCTCCGGCTGAATCGCTCCTACACAGGATGTCGGGGATTAGATCTCCTGCACCATTATGAAAGACACCCTGCTTTCTTTTACGCATAAAGACAGCGAAGGACGCCATGAAATTACGGGCACAGCCCGAGAAGATATCGACGACTTAAAAACCCTGGTAGGGCTCGCCCAGAATGGCGAATTTTTGCCAGTGGTGCATAAAACGTTCGAGCTGTGAGATATTCAGGAAGCCCACCGAGCCTTAGAAAAACCCGGTAAGCATGGCAGCCTGGTGATCAGAGTCTGCGACGAAACTTAAGTTACTCTTACTCGGACTTTTCCGGTAGTTCAGGATACTGGGGAGCCGCAGAGAGCTTCCCTACCCAGCTGTGTTGGCGGGCAGTGTAAATGCGCGCCGTGGGCGTGATCTCAATCTCAGTATCAAGGCTACCCGCAGGCACCATCAACACACCGGGTAACTCGCTGCCCGGCACCGCAGAACCACAATGTTTACAGAAGCTTTTTGAATGACGGCTTCCCGGTAAATTGAAGGTGGTTACCTCATCCGCACCGCTGTCCCAACGCAGTACCGCCGACGCAGAGAACAGATTGGCTGCATGTGCGGAGCCACTGTCTTTCTGGCAGTACGAGCAATAGCAGAGATAAAAGCTGTCGAACTTCCCTTCAATCGTGAACGTTACCGCGCCACACAAACACGAGCCTTTATATTCAGTCATACATCTTGTCCTTACTTAAGCGCTGTCAGTACTTACTCAGTCGCACTCAGCCTGATGATATTAAAGCCTTCATCTTCCGACGGCTCAGAGAAGTAACGACTCATCGCCCTGAACATTTCATCCGTATCGGTTGCCGCACGATCTGGTTGTTCAACTCGCTCAGCCACGCATCCTCAGCGAAGAGAACCGCGGAACGCGATGCAACTAACTCAGCAGCTTTCGTGGACTTGCCAGCGGCCATTTTTCCGCAGAGTAAGATCAGCATTATTCGTAGTGGCTCCAAAGCCTGAGAACCTTCACCACACGCTCCTCTTCGAGCACCTGGTAAACCAGACGATGCTGGATATTGATACGACGAGAACAGGCACCGGAAAGGTCACCAATGAGCTTCTCAAACGGAGGTGGCTTGTGATATGGGTCTTCCGATATCAGCGCTAACAGGTCTTGTGCTTTTGGTTTAAGGCCGCTGGAGGCCAGCTTCTTAGCATCTTTCTGGGCTTGTTTGGTATAAACCAACGTCCATGTCACCAGTCCAGCTCCTCATCGCATGCATCTAATGGGGTATCCATTCCCTCACGAATAGACTCCCGCATTCCCGGTACAGAGAGCAGGTAAAGTGTCTCCTGGATAGCCGACCAATCTTCCTCGGACACCAGAACGGCCTTATTCCTCTTACCCATAATGACGATTGGTTGGTGGGACTCGGCAGTTTCATCGATCAACCGATAAAGGTTACTGCGCGCCTCTGTTGCTGTGATTCCGGTCATGATGCACCTCCAACGTGTTCAAATATTAACCAATTGTACGCTTTCAGGTACGTACGTCAAGACGAACGTTATGTGCGGCCCACTGTGCAATGACGCATGAAGTGGTTCTGACGCAGCCAGAACGAACTACTTGTGCTTGTTACTCGTTTACCAGTGGATTTCAATCGGAGTACCGACATCTACCCTTTCCATAAAATCATCAATGTTGCTATTCGTGAGTGCTATGCAGCCATCCGTCCAGTTGAACTTTTGAAAGAGAAATGAGAGCCACCCTAAACCGTTCTTTTGACCATGCACCATGATAAAACCACCAGGTGATACCCCAAGCTCTTCCGCCTTGGCTTCATCTTCAGCGTTGGGATAGCTGATGTGCATAGAACGATAGAATGACGAATCTTCTTTCTTGTAATCCAGAGTATATCGACCTTCAGGTGTCCGCTCGTCACCTTCCTGAACCTTATGCCCCTTTGGGTTCTCTCCAAAAACTACATGATATTCAGCTACGACTTGGCCATTTTCCATCAGCATCATACGGTTTTCTGACTTATCTACTTTAACCAAGTCAATCGACGCATTAAGCACGGCCGGATAAAGTGTCAGAAGCAGCAATATACGTTTCATGGCGAGTAACGCCGCCAGCATGCGCGGCTTTGTAGTGGAGGCGAAGCCGCAACGAAAAAGGCGTCGCCATGCCTGGCATGGTTAGTTGCTTCTCTCACGGTTGAACCTCTGAAACCCTGGCAACGCCCCAAGATGCGAAACCAGTTGGTTGACTCCAACCTGATAAATATCTCTAGCCGTGGCTTCTGGAGGCGGCTTCATAAACAGGCTCTGCACATGCCATTCAAGATTTCCGCAGAGCTGTTGAACTCTGTTGTCGGAGAATGACGCAGATACTTTATGAGCAAACTCATTTCTGATTTTTCCAACTGTTTTAATGTCCTTGTAAACCGGTTCAGGAATCACCCCAAGCAGATAGAGCAGCCTTGCCCTTGGAACCAATCCAGAAAGAGGCCCCGTAGAGTCACTCAAGAGAGCCTTGGCCTCGTTGGGGTCATCGATGAAAGTAGCTTCGAGAATTTCCTTGATCAAGCTTTCGATGTAATCACAGCCAACGATGACGATTTCACGATCATTGTCATGCTCGTAATCGAACGAACGAGAAAACTCTAAAAGCCGATCAAATTCGGATTCCATGGGCTCTCCGTGAGCAACATAACGCCCGGCCTTTGGGCGCGCGTTTTTTACGCATCCCGCCACGCTTTTCAGTGGCCTAAACGGCCGCTTGTTATATTTTAGCTTTAACAACGGTGCCACTCGCGACTACCATGATCATGGTGCCACTCGCAGAAATCTCCCCATAATCTAAATCTATTGCCACAACAGCGTTACCACCTAAAGAATGGGCTTCCCTTTTAAGTTCATCCAACACTATTTCTCGAGCCTCTCGAAGCGCTTTCTGAAGCGTACCACTTCGACCGCCTACAACATCTCTAACACTTGCCAATAGATCTTTGACTACATTCATACCAATAACAGCTTCAGCAGTTATGATCTCGATTCTCTCTTCTATATCGAGATTATGAGATGCTTCAGTAGTTAAAATAATTTTATTTATCTCATTCTCTAATGCCCGCTCTGCTTTCTGCGCTTGAATCGCGTTAATCTTCTCATTTGCGCATGAAATACAAAGGTATTGATCATTAAGATCAGTTGGATCAAAAAGTTTTCCACAGCCAGAACAAGGAGGTGTCTTCTTCTTTTGGCAGGAGCTACATATACCGTTCTTCAATTCCATGAAGCCGAAGCTATTACAACATTCTTTACATTTAGGCATGTTGTCTCCCGAAAATATAACGCCCCATTAAGGGGCCGTAACGTAGTTGATTTATTTGTGCTATTAAAGCACAAATAAAGCGACGCAGTGGAGGTCCCAGCCAGCTTGCTGGCGCCTTGAATGTCTTGTTATGTGTTTTTACGGCCATTAAATAGTACCTTGTTTGAAAAAGGATCTATTACGGTAAAACAACGATCGCCCCATGGGGCCTGCTCTATTTGTGGCTTACAAAGGGAGTAGTCTCTTGATGCTATTTCTTTGTACAAAGTATCGAGATCACTAACGTTTACGAAGACTTTGCCACCCGGCGTACAATCTCCAGAATGCTCACTAAGATGAAAGACTAAGTCGCCTCTCGTGACCTGCATATAAATCGGGAAACCTGGTTCAAATCTATGCTCCCAATCTAGGTTCATACCTAAAAAGCCAAGGTAAAATTCTTTGGCTTTTTCTTCATCGAATATTCTTATTATTGGTATCGTTTGGAAATCCATACTCTAATCCCTTAGTACACATAACGCCCCGCTAAACGGCGAGCGAAGCGAGTCCTAGTGAAGGCCACGCTTTTCTTGTGGCCGTAACGAATTTCAGCGGTTTGTTAGCCATGCATAGCAATCTCTGCAATTTTTTGTGCTTTCTCAATACTAATACCGTTGACGGAATCGTGATAAAGCTCATGCTCCACCTCATGTAAACAGAGATATGGGCGAGCACCATCAGCCTGAGGGTGAACGTCAGCTGCCAACGAATACGTGGTTTCGTAGTAAGGTAATTTGCTACAAAACCAACCGAAGTAAGCCCTGTCAGGATCTGGCTCGTCCCATGTTTCCAGGTAGTGTTCATAGCTTTCTTTGCTAAGCGAAACCCAAACGCCCCACATGAAGGGCTCCGCTACCCCATGAATTGGGATTTCAATTACCACGCGTGCGAAATAATGCGTACCATCTTCATCGGTGTAATAGCAAAGATCATCGCCGATTCTACCTTCTTGCTTTACTTTCTCTGATTGCCCCAGCCAAGGATCAGGAGCTTTAAACCCAAAGCTAGGTGAACCTTCATGCTGCTTTCCACAGCAAGAGCATTTAAAGCTAAAAATTCCCGCCATATCCCTGTTTCTACTTTTTGGCTACGCCCGCATTTGGAGCCGACTGAAAGGGTCCTAAGCAACGCAGCGGTTGGTCAACATACGCTCGTTAGCCATATTTTAACTGCTTTGCCAAATCATTGACGGCAGCCTGAACCACTAGCCACGAGATCCCACATGTATCAGCATCAGGATTCATCCGAGTTGCCATCTGTTCATATGGATGAATAAGATTTCTAAACTCCCGTAGAGAATGTGAGAACTTCTTAACATCCAGGCCAAGCCATCCAACGTGATGAGCAACGTCTATCATCTCAGCCAACTTCCAGTCAGCGAAATTCTTCACCTTACCTGTCTTATGATCCGTTGGTGCACTCGAACATTTATTAACGACTGCAGGGTTTCTCTGAAATGCTCCTAATAACAAACCTTCCAACATACTGCCCATAACAATCGTAGCGGATAGAAAGGCCCCTGCGTCCACACAACGCTGTGACTCGTCCCAGCGATTCTTCAGGACCTCTCCAACCCCGTACTCAAGTCCTAGAGCAAGGAAGTCAGGAGCTGGCAACGGTTTCAGCTCGTCGTCTTCCTCACCCACATCGGAGAAATCAATCGTAATTTTTTCAAACTTGGGCTCAGTCCCCACCAGTTTTATTTTGAAGCCCTCGACATAGAGAATATCATTCAGTTGAACCAATGCAGATTTCGTCTTTTCTCTATCTCCGGCGTACTCCCTTGGCGATGCCAGCCGCTTCAGTACTACAGCCATCTGCTCTCGGTTGCACTCTCTAAGCCGCTCCAAGACCCAACGCTGACGAGTCGAACCATCATGGACGAACTGAGATAAGCCAGCCCTTTGAAAGAACGCTGTTAACTTTGAGCTAGATCGGTATTCGGGGTTTGCCTCGTCGTTACCGCATATGAACCCAGCAATTTTATCCAACGTACTTTCGTCCATCTGACTCCCTATATGGCTAACGACCAAGCTCACCGGAAAAATAAAGATGCAAAGCGAAGCGGCGCAGCTTTATTTTGTCCGAGTGCAGCGCCTTGTTATGCCTCCCGAATTCATATACTAACCGCG
>NZ_DFQB01000011.1:0-3014 GCF_002377545.1 Thalassolituus sp. UBA3500
ACTTTTGAGCGCGGCATTCATGCCAAATAGTGGCATCAGAGACTCCGTTGCCAGGCGGATATCGAGGTCGTTTCCGCCGACCCGCTCGCCCGTATGTCCAAGAAAATCCGCAGCACGATCTGCTTTCTGAATATGATCCGGTCCCATTCGCACCATTGCACAGTCACTGGTACCACCGCCAATATCAACAACCAGAACGGTTCTATTCTCACTGAGCTGGCGTTCAAAGCTTAAGCCAGCCGCAATCGGCTCATACTGAAATTCGATATCTTTAAAGCCGCTACGTCGTGCTGCAGTTTCGAGAATAGATAATGCTTGTCGGTTACTTTGCTCTGAATTCAGGCCCTGAAAATTCACCGGGCGTCCAATAACGGTTTGAGTCAGAGTGTCGCCAGCAGAGACTTCTGCGCGGTGTTTGATCGTCTGCATCATGGCCGTGACGATATCTTCGAAGAAGCCCACAAACTCAGGGCGAAGCCCGCTGGCACCTAAAAAGGATTTTGGGGATTTAACGAAGTAGCCTTCTTCCGGATCGGCGAAATACTCTTTGAACGCCGCATGACCGACGAACATTACATCATCATCCGCGTGAAGGTCGAGTTCATTACGAGCTCTGAGGGCCATCTGCAACTGGGGTTTGCGTGATGCGATAAAAGCTTCACGATCAGACGTCAGTCCATGACTTACCTGCTCAGTTATAAGCTCACGGGCCATCGCATATAGGGCTGAGGGCATAAAAGTACGCTCGCCATCGACCGGCAATAAACGTATCTCGCCATCCTGTTGCACGCCAATAGCGCAGTTGGAAGTGCCGTAGTCGAAACCGCAGATCATGGAGCAACTCTCTTCAAAAGCGGGAAGGTACCATAGATTGGCTATTGTTTTCAGCTGGCTGTCAGATTGGTCATGATGTTAACGATAAAAGACGAGCATGAGGGTATGATGTAAACCGATTGTGTGAGTAATGTAGGGACATATTGTCGTGCTGAAATCATTGTTAATTCTATCTTCTCTTTTTCTTGCCGTTGGTCTTACCGTCTTTGCTTGGTTTGCTTTTACATTTTTCAAAGCATGGAATGGTGATGGTTACACCGCAGTCGATAAGGCGGTAAGTGATCAGTACTATACGAAAGAAAATCAGCTGTACTTTGTCTCTATGGGTAACTTCTTCTCGTTGGGGGCTAAGAAAATCGAAGGGGCTGATATATCCTCTTTTCAGATTCTCACTACAGAATATGCTCGGGACCTTCAACATCTTTACTTCAACGGAAAAGTAGTCGACTCCGTTGATCTGGAAAGTTTTCAGATACTGTCCCAGGTTTACGCCAAAGATAAGAATTCAGTATACATACTGGGAAAAAGTGAACCTCGTGCTGATCTCCAGACATTTGAGGTTTTTGGCGATAGCTACTATGCCAAAGATAAAAATACGGTTTGGTATTTCTATGGCATTGTAGAGGAGGCTGACCCTCATTCATTTAAAGCACTAGCCGACCCTGTAGAGGGTGTAGATCATAGTAATAGTTTCCTTAGAGGTCACCTGGCCGATGATTCTTAAATATGATGCTGTCATTGTCGAATAGGTAGAATAATGAAACAATCAGTATTCGCTAGAGAAGAATTACATCTTTCCTGGAATCGTTGCTGGTCAGGTATTGGAGCTGCTGGGGATGGGGAAGCGTTAAGACACGACTTAATAGCTGCCTGGAATGAGCCTCAGCGCAAATACCACACCGAACAACACCTGTGTGAATGCCTGGCTCTGTTTGAGGAGTTTCAGCATCTGGCTGCCAACCCACACGAAGTTGAACTGGCAATCTGGTTTCATGATGCTGTGTACGACATTAAAGGCAAAGACAATGAGTTGAAAAGCGCAGAGTGGGCACGAACTGCATTAGAGGAGGCAGGCGTCAGCAAAGAAAAAAGCCAGCGGATTTATGACCTCATTATGGCAACTGAACACAGTGCGATGGATACTCTTGATACGTCAGATAAGCGACTACTCGTCGATATTGATCTGGCCATACTAGGCAGTTCTACAGAAAGATTTGTTGAGTATGACAGACAGGTAAGGGCGGAATACAGCTATGTTCCGGGCTTTCTCTATAGAAGAAAGCGGAAGCAGATACTGCAGTCGTTTCTTAAGCGAAATCCGATTTATCAGACACCCGACCTGAAACTCAGATTTGAGCTTCAGGCCAAACGAAACGTGAGCTGTTAACCCGTACTACCAATCACCACCTGAGCTTCCACCGACACCGGCACGGACTTAAATGCCGGTGTACGGCTGCGCTGATCAACGGTCTGGCCGACGAGAACATTCGCTTCAGGATAGTAAGCCGCGATATTGCCTCGCGGAAGGTCAAACGCGACGACATCGAGATTGCGCATCTCGCCAGTATCTGAACGCAGGGTGATTTTATCTTTCTCTTTTAAACCGAGTGCGGCAATGTCATCTTCATTCATCAGAACCGAATGGCGGTGCTTCGTATCGCGATAGCTGTCACTCTCTTCATAAATGGGGTATCCGGATTATCTGGTTGCTATGCGAAATTGAAAGGTGGGCGACAAGCAAAACTCACAACGGATTAACTGGTTGATAGGCCCTACATAACCACACTTGAAGCACCGTGAGGTGTCGGGATGGGCGAACAGGAGTCAGCAGAGGCCATATTAGGCTCTCTAACCAAGAGCTGAAGGGCTGAACCTGTCACGAGTGGATAGTTGACCACTCTCTGATGTGTACGAGCAGAAGCCTCCCCGGAGGGCTCTCGATAACTGTATGGCGGGCCGGAAGCCCAAAGACTGTCGAAGCGCTCAGAGCACACAGGCGAGCGAATTCAGCGGAACGAAGCTCAGCCCGATAATGGGGGACAGGAACCGCCGTGGTACGGATCCGTTTGCCCGGTGGTGTGAGAGGACGGGGGAGGCGACTCCCCCTCCTACTCGATTCTGCCCCGCCCTGAATAGAGTTCATCTGAAGTTTCTGTGTACATAGCTATCTGGCAATAATC
>NZ_DFQB01000027.1:0-10216 GCF_002377545.1 Thalassolituus sp. UBA3500
GTTCGGGTTTAGTCTGCCACTACATAATGCCGATATAGTGGCCATTAAACAGAAACTCTTAAGCAGGGCAATGATGGATTATGCGTCTCTTTAATTTCTTTCTTATAGGTCTGTCTTTTCTCTTGGCAGGCTTTTCTTCTTTTGTATCCGCTGCGCCTTCGGTTCAGGTCGTCTATCGAGGGCTTGATAGTCCGTGGGGGATGGCTGAGATTGCTCCGGGTAAACTGCTGGTCTCTGAGAAGGGGGGTAACTTCGTTCTTGTTGATGTGCAGTCCGGGGATGTACGCGACATCGCTGGTGCCCCTAAGGTTGTAGCGAATGGTCAGGGTGGTCTGCTCGATGTGGCTGTTCCGCGTGATTATAAAGCCGGTGGCTGGATTTATTTTACCTACAGTGCTCCTGTTCAGGGTGAGGCTGCGACTGCACTTGCGCGAGCAAAGTTAAATCTCAAGAGTGGTATGTTGACCGACCGCCAGACTCTGCTGGTAACTACCTCGATATCAGACACCTCCCGTCATTTTGGCAGCCGGATAGCGTTTGACGATGATCATGTGTTTTTTACTGTCGGTGATCGCGGTGTCCGTGAAAATGGTCAGGATCTCAGAACACATGCTGGCACTGTGATCCGGTTAAAGCGCGATGGTTCTGTGCCTGAGGATAATCCTTTTATTGAGTCAGGGCAGGGGCTGGATGAAATCTGGTCGTATGGGCATCGCAATGCTCAAGGCATTACTTTTGATGCAGAGGGGCGTCTGTGGGTTATTGAGCACGGCCCTCGGGGTGGTGATGAGCTGAATCTGATTGCTAAAGCTGAGAATTATGGCTGGCCGGTGGTTTCTCAGGGTAAGGAATATTGGGGGCCTTTTGATGTCGGCGTTAAGGAGAAAGATGGAATGCAGCCAGCGGCAAAAGTTTACGTGCCGTCGATTGCGCCGGGGAGTCTGATCTCAGTCAGAAGCGACAAGTACGGCTGGAAAGGTGATTTGTTGTCTGGGGCGCTCAAGCTGACGCATCTGAACAGAATTGTTATGAAGGACGGTAAGCCTGTAGATGAAGAACGTTACTTTGAAGAGCGTGGTCAGAGGCTGCGTGCGTTGCTTGAAGATAGCGAAGGTGTCATCTTTATTGCTACGGATGCCGGTGAGCTGTGGCGTCTCGACTAACAAAAAATAGGATAAGCCAAGGAAGGAGCTCTCGATGGTGGGAAACCAGTGCCTGATATGTGATTGTTTTGTTGCTCCTGCTCTTTCCGTAGATCGGGACGTTGTCTGTGCTGATGTTCAATGTCGGAGATTGCATGATCAGCGTTTAACAATGGCCCCGAATCTTTATGCACCGTATCTGGCATTTCAGAAATCTCTTATCCGGGAGCGAAGGTCTGCAGCGGCTGCGAATAGAGCGAAAGTTGCTCGTATCATCAGTGATGAGGATGAGGAAGGCCGTCTGGCATTGCAGGAATACGTCACGGCTAGCGGCCGGAGTAAAGATATCGACCTGATAACTTTGCCGTCGGTGCCTCAGCATACAGTCCCGTTAAGCGAGGAACGAAGGAAGAAATACATCAGGCACCTTGAAACTGAAATGGCAGAGGCAGTAGGGTGTGAAGATGTTTCTGAACTACCCCATGATCAGCACTACACTCTGATTGATCGCCGGATCACTCAGGATGCCTTTCTGGCAGAGAACCCTGAGTTGGCAAGGCGGTCGGATGCCTTTTGTGAGATCTGTCGTGGCGGCTGCTGTATGAAGGGCGGCGACAGCGCTTATGTCTCTGCTGTTATGTTAAGGCGTCAGTTGGACGCTGACCCTGAATTAACTCCTGAGAGTTTGTTGTCGGCTTATATTGGTAGTATCCCTGAGACCGCTATTGATGGTGGTTGCATTAATCAAGGTGAAGCCGGGTGCGGATTGCCGCGTGATATGCGTTCGGATGTCTGCAATCACTTTCTGTGTGAGCCTGTCCGGGATTATCAGGCTAAGTCCGCAGAGACAAATGCTATTTCTGATGTTTTTGTAGTTCAGCGCAGTAATCACCAGTGGAATCGTTTTGCATCAGAGTCTGCAAATGCTCTTGTTGCGTGTTATCTGGTGGACGATGTGGGCTATCACGAAGTGAGCAACGCGCACGAAACTCTGATCGGAGAGCAGGATGTTAGTCGTCGTGAAAAAGGATAAGTGGAGCGACGTAAAAAAGGGCGCTTAAGCGCCCTTTTTTGATGTGTAACTTCTATTGCGATTACTGGTCGTGCAGTTCTTCGCAAGCGAATAGGGTGTTCTCAAGCAGTTTGGCGCGAGTCATTGGGCCAACGCCGCCGGGAACAGGGGTGATGTGTGATGCGCGCTGTGCCGCTGCATCGAAATCAACGTCGCCAACCAGTTTGCCGCTGTCCAGGCGGTTGATGCCTACGTCGATGACGATAGCGCCGTCTTTCACCCATTCACCTTTAACGATGCCAGGCTTACCGACGGCTACAACAACGATGTCTGCCTGTCGTACGTGGCCTTCAAGGTCTTTTGTGAAGCGATGGCAGGTGGTCACTGTGCAGCCTTTCAGCAGAAGCTCAAGGCCCATAGGGCGACCGACAATGTTTGATGCGCCTACGATGACTGCATGCATGCCGGTAATGTCCTGGCCGGTGCCATCAAGAAGATCAACCACGCCTGCAGGTGTGCATGGGCGCAGAAGAGGCATGCGCTGAGCCAGACGGCCAACGTTGAATGGGTGGAAACCATCGACGTCTTTGGTTGGATCAATACGCTCAAGAATCTCGTCAGATTTAAGACCTGCCGGTAGCGGCAGCTGAACCAGAATGCCGTCGACGTCGTTGTCGTTGTTGAGTTGGTCGATAAGATCGAGCAATTCCTGCTGACTGGTTGTTGCCGGGAGGTCGAATGCTTTGCTGTTTATGCCTACCTGCTCACAGTCTTTGCGCTTGTGCGATACGTAGACCTGAGATGCTGGGTCAGTACCAACCAGAATGACGGCGAGGCCGGGAGCACGCTTGCCTTGCTCAAGGCGTGCATCAACACGCTCTTTAATGGATTCGCGCATGGCTTTGGCGGTGGCGTTGCCGTCAATCAGTTGTGCGGTCATTGAGTATCAACCCTAACAGTAAGCTGTAAAGCGCGCGATTTTCTCATGCCCGGGCCGTAAAACAAAGGGGGGCGGGGCGGACTTTCATCAGCCTGGTGAGAAATTAACCGAAGCATTTGTTTTTAAACATTTTTTTGAAAAACCCGTTGACGGGAAACTAAGCCATCTATAATATGCGCATCCACTTGAGGGGCTCAGCTTTTTAAGTTGTTAGATCGGGGTATAGCGCAGTCTGGTAGCGCGCCTGGTTTGGGACCAGGATGTCGGGAGTTCGAATCTCTCTACCCCGACCATTTAATCTCTCGGATTAGATGGACATGCGCCCGTAGCTCAACTGGATAGAGCATCGGCCTTCTAAGCCGAGGGTTGCAGGTTCAAGCCCTGCCGGGTGCGCCATTTTAATGGTAGCTCAGCAGTCTATGTGGTGGCCGTAGCTCAGTTGGTAGAGTCCAGGATTGTGATTCCTGTTGTCGCGGGTTCGATCCCCGTCGGCCACCCCACTTTCTCCCCTTCCTCTTGTTAGTCTCTTAGCCCTTTGGGGCGTATCTTCTTTCGTCCTTTCTGGTGGTTTTAACGTATTGCTCCTTGGGCTATAATCCGCGACCTTTATTTATTGACGGTTGGCCGGAGGCTTGCCGTTCCCACGAAAACTGATATGAGAGGCATCTATGCAAGTGTCCATTGAGACAACCTCTGGTCTTGAACGTTGCATGACCGTTGGTGTACCCGCTGCGGAAGTAGAAGCGCAAGAAGTTGTAGAGTTGAAGCGCATCGCACAAAGCCAGAAAAACCAGAAAACTCCTGGCTTCCGTACTGGTAAGCCTCTGCCTCCGAAAGTTCTGAAGCAGCGCTTCGGTAAGCAGGCTCGCCTGGAAGCTGTATACAACCAGATGCAGCAGACTTTCTTCAAGGCGGTTCAGGAGCAGGAAATCAAACTGGCAGGTATGCCTAAGTTTGAGCCTACTGTTGATGAAGCAGGAAAAGATCTCGAGTTCAAAGCAGTCTTTGAAGTGTATCCAGAGATCGCTCTGGCTGGCTTTGACAGCATCAAAATCGAGAAGCGCAGAGCTCAGGTTACTGACGCTGATCTCGACACTATGCTTGAAAATCTGCAGAAGCAGCAGGCTAAGTGGAACGAAAGCGAAGAAGCAGCCGCTGATGGCGATCAGGTTGTTGTAGATTTCGAAGGTTTCATCGACGGTGAAGCGTTCGAAGGTGGTCAGGCAAATGATTACAACCTGACTCTGGGTTCTAACTCTATGATCCCGGGTTTCGAAGATGGTCTGGTTGGTAAGAAAGCGGGCGAAGAAACAACACTTGATGTTGCTTTCCCAGCGGATTATCACAAAGAAGACCTTCAGGGTAAGCCAGCTCAGTTCAAAGTGACTGTTAAAGCGGTTAAGAAGCCTGAAATGCCAGAGCTGAACGAAGACTTCTTCAAAGGTTTCGGTATCGAAACTGCTGACCTGGAAGAGTTCAAAGTTGAGATTCGTAAGAACATGGAGCGTGAGCTCGGTCGTGCGATTCGCAACCTGACCAAACAACAGGTTATCGCTGGTCTGCAGGAAAACAACGAAGTTGACGTTCCTTCTGCACTGGTTGATCAGGAAATTGATCGTCTGCGTCAGCAAGCTGTTCAGCAGTTTGGTGGTGGTCAGCAGATGGATGCTAGCATGCTTCCAGCTGAGCTGTTCAAAGAGCAGGCAGAAAAACGTGTTGTTATCGGCCTGCTGATGAATGCAGCGATTGAGTCTGCAGATCTGAAGCCGGACGAAGAAAAAGTTGAGGCGCTGATTGAAGAAATGGCGTCCGCTTACCAAGAGCCAGAACAGGTTCGCGAATACTACAACAGCAACCCGCAGCAGAAAGCTCAGGTTGAAGCTCTGGCCCTTGAAGACCAGGTAGTTGAGAAGGTTCTTGAGTCTGCTCAGGTAAGCGAAGTTGAGTCTAACTATGAGGAAGTCGTGCGTCTGGCTAACCAGCCTGCGTAAGAACTTACCATTCAGACCTGACTTTCAGCCGAGACATGGCTAAACTGAAAGACAGCCGCTATCCTTTAAGGATAACGGCTGTTTTTCTTTTTACTCACGTCAGGGAGTGCAGGGTCGAATGTTTGACTCCATGAAGCAACAATCAGAAATTATCGATAACGCTCTGGTACCAATGGTGGTAGAGCAGTCCGCGCGCGGCGAGCGCTCTTACGACATCTACTCACGCTTATTGAAAGAGCGCGTCATCTTTCTGGTGGGTCAGGTCGAAGACCATATGGCTAACCTGGTCGTAGCTCAGCTGCTGTTCCTTGAGTCTGAGAACCCGGATAAAGATATTCACCTTTACATTAACTCACCGGGTGGTTCGGTAACTGCAGGCATGTCGATCTATGACACCATGCAGTTCATTAAGCCGGATGTGAGCACTATGGTTATTGGTCAGGCGTGCTCGATGGGCGCATTTCTGCTGGCAGCCGGTGCCGAAGGCAAGCGTTACAGCGTGCCGAATTCACGAGTGATGATTCACCAGCCAAGCGGTGGTGCTCAGGGTCAGGCAACTGACATTCTCATCCATGCTCAGAACATTCAGGACACAAAGGACCGTCTGAATCGCATTCTTGCGGAACATACGGGCCAACCGCTGGACAAAGTCATTGCGGATACTGAACGCGATAACTTTATGGATGCAGAAGCGGCGAAAGCCTACGGTATTGTCGATGAAGTCCTGACAAAACGGGCATAACGAAATATTCCGCGTTAATTCTCTCCGGCGGCTTGAAATTGCCGTCGGAAGCATCCATCTTTGAATAAACAGTAAGTAAGACGACGAGGCAGTCGAATGACCGACGAAACAAAAGGCAAAGGCGACGACGGTAAGCTGCTTTACTGCTCTTTTTGCGGTAAAAGCCAGCATGAAGTCCGTAAGTTGATCGCCGGGCCTTCGGTGTTTATCTGTGACGAATGCGTTGATTTGTGCAACGACATCATTCGTGAGGAAGTACAGGACGCCGAAACAAAAGGGAGCTCAGACCAGTTGCCGACTCCGCAGGAGATCAAGGCGACACTGGATGAATACGTCATTGGCCAGGACAAAGCGAAGGTTGTGTTGGCCGTGGCCGTTTACAACCACTACAAGCGCTTGCAGCATGATGGTGGCAAGGCTGGCGTAGAGCTTTCTAAAAGTAATATCCTGCTGATCGGTCCGACGGGTAGTGGTAAAACGCTGCTGGCAGAAACGTTGGCGCGACTGCTGAATGTACCATTCACAATCGCTGACGCGACGACGCTTACGGAAGCGGGTTATGTGGGTGAGGATGTTGAGAATATCATCCAGAAACTGCTTCAGAAGTGTGACTATGACGTTGATAAGGCGCAGCGTGGTATCGTGTATATCGATGAAATCGATAAGATTTCACGTAAGTCTGACAACCCTTCGATCACACGCGATGTGTCGGGTGAGGGTGTTCAGCAGGCATTGCTCAAGCTGATTGAAGGTACGGTTGCATCGGTTCCGCCTCAGGGTGGACGTAAGCATCCGCAGCAGGAGTTCCTGCAGGTAGATACGGGTAATATCCTGTTTATTTGTGGTGGTGCTTTTGCTGGACTCGACAACATCATTCGCGACCGCTCTGAGAAAAGCTCAATTGGCTTCTCTGCCACTGTCAAAGGCAAAGAAGATGAGAAGGCCGTCGGTGACGTGCTTCGTGAAATTGAGTCGGGTGACCTGGTTAAGTTTGGTCTGATTCCAGAATTTATCGGTCGTCTGCCGGTTGTGGCAACGCTCGATGAGCTCGATGAAGATGCACTGGTACGTATTCTGACTGAGCCTAAGAACTCGCTGGTTCGTCAGTATCAGCGTTTGTTCGAGATGGAGGATGTCGAGCTGGAACTTCGTGATTCTGCCTTGGATGCTATCGCCAAATTGGCGATGGAACGCAAGACGGGTGCTCGTGGTTTGCGCTCGATTCTGGAAGCCGCGTTATTGGATAGTATGTATCGTGTACCTTCCGAAGATCACGTTGCTAAAGTCGTCGTGGAAGACTCTGTGATTCGCGGCGAGGCAGAACCTCTGATCATCTATGAAAGCAATGATGTTGGTAAAGTCTCACCAGATGACGACTGATCCACACTTTTAGAATTGCTTTACAGAGAAGGGGCCGATTGGCTCCTTTTCTTTTTCTATCCCCTTGTAATCCTCTGTTGCCATCCCCAATATCAATAGTGTTACAGATACTTTGAACAGGTTGTAAATATGTCACAGCAAAACCTTCCGTTGTTGCCTCTTCGTGACGTCGTGGTGTTTCCAGCGATGGTCATTCCTCTGTTTGTCGGACGTGAAAAATCGATCAACGCACTGCAGGAGGCAATGGATGGAGATAAGCGCATCATGCTGGCCGCGCAGCGCGATGCCGCCGACGATGCGCCTGTTCTTGAAGGTATGCATGAGACCGGTACGCTTGCGACCATCCTGCAGCTGCTGAAGCTCCCTGACGGTACGGTGAAAGTACTTGTGGAAGGTGATGTTCGTGCTCGCCTCGACAATCTGGTCGATGCCGGGGATATGTATCGCGGTGATATTACCGTTGTCGAAGAAGAAGACCTGAGCGAGCGAGAGAACGAAGTTCTGCTCCGTTCTTTAACAGGTCACTTCGAACAGTATGTTCAGTTGTCGAAAAAAGTCCCGAGTGAGGTTCTGTCGACAATATCCAACATTGAAGATGCCAGTCGACTCGCTGACACCATTGCTGCCCACCTTTCGCTCAAGCTTGAAGAGAAGCAGGACGTTCTGGAAGTTCTGAACGCAAAAGATCGTGTTGAGCACCTGATGGAATTGATGGAATCTGAGATTGACCTTCTTAAGGTTGAGAAGCGCATACGCGGTCGCGTTAAGAAACAGATGGAAAAAAGCCAGAGGGAGTACTATCTGAATGAGCAGATGAAAGCCATTCAGAAAGAACTCGGCGATATGGAAGACGGCTCTAATGAGTTTGAAGAGCTGACTAATCGCATCGAAGAGTCGGGCATGAGTAAAGACGCCCGTGAGAAAGCTGATGCCGAACTCAAGAAATTGCGCATGATGTCACCGATGTCGGCAGAAGCATCAGTGGTTCGCGGTTATCTCGACTGGCTGATCAATATTCCGTGGAAAAAACGTAGCCGGGTTAATAACGACATTACCAAAGCGAGCGAGATCCTCGATGCTGATCACTTTGGTCTCGAAGAGGTGAAGGAGCGAATCCTTGAATATCTGGCCGTCCAGAGCCGCGTGAAGAAGGTGAAAGGCGCGGTGCTCTGTCTGGTTGGGCCTCCAGGTGTAGGTAAGACGTCACTGGGTAAATCCATTGCCCGCGCGACCAATCGTAAGTTTGTAAGAATGGCTCTGGGTGGCGTTCGTGATGAGGCAGAAATTCGCGGTCACCGTCGCACTTATATCGGTTCTATGCCGGGTAAGCTCATTCAGAAAATGTCCAAGGTTGAAGTGAAGAACCCGCTCTTCCTGTTGGATGAAATTGACAAGATGGGTATGGATCATCGCGGTGATCCGGCATCGGCACTTCTTGAGGTGCTTGATCCGGAGCAGAACACGGCATTCGCTGATCACTACCTTGAAGTAGATTACGATCTGTCTGATGTGATGTTTGTCTGCACATCGAACAGTATGGATATTCCAGGTCCGCTGCTGGATCGGATGGAAGTTATTCGTATTCCGGGTTATACCGAAGATGAAAAAGTTAACATTGCTCGTCGTTATTTGCTGCCGAAGCAGATCAAGCTGAATGGCTTGAAAGATAGCGAAATTGAGGTGTCTGATGAGCGCCTGCGCGAAATTATTCGCTACTACACTCGCGAAGCCGGTGTACGAGGCCTTGAGCGCGAAGTAGCGAAGCTGTGCCGCCGGGTGGTTAAGGCGAATATGCTCGATAAGTCAGATGTGCAGCGCGAAATCAGTGAAGAAATGCTCCAGGACTACCTCGGAGTGCGCAAGTTCTCTTACGGCCTTGCCGCGTCTGATAATCAGGTAGGGCAGGTTACTGGCCTCGCATGGACGTCTGTGGGTGGTGAGCTACTGACACTCGAAGGTGCTGCGACGCCGGGTAAAGGCCGTATCGTGAAAACCGGTAAGCTGGGCGAGGTGATGCAGGAGTCGATTCAGGCGGCGCTGACTGTTGTTCGTTCGCGGGCTGCGGGTATGGGGATCGCGGAAGATTACTTCGAGAAGCACGACCTGCACATACACGTGCCTGAGGGGGCGACACCGAAAGATGGCCCGAGCGCAGGTATCGGCATGGTCACGGCTCTTGTGTCTGTTATGACGGGGATTCCGGTCAGGGCAGATGTTGCTATGACGGGTGAGATCACGTTGCGTGGCAAGGTACTGGCGATTGGTGGGCTGAAAGAAAAACTTCTTGCGGCGCATCGCGGTGGAATTAAGACGGTCGTCATTCCAAAAGAGAATGAAAAAGATCTGAAAGACATTCCGGATAACATTAAAGCAGATTTGCAGGTGCTTCCTGTGGACTGGATTGATGAAGTTCTTGATGTCGCATTGGAGAGCAAACCAGAGGACGTGATTGGTGAAATTATGACCACTGATGATGCGAACACTAAAAAAGATGACTCAGGTCGGCCAAGTACCCACTAAGGCCGCTTGACGCTCTTGGGGGTAGTTGGTATAAATCAACGCTCTCAAGTTTCTGTAGCGATCATCCAGTCGCACAACAAAACTAAAGATATGGATGCAATAAGGGGATAAGTGTGAACAAGTCTGAATTGATTGATGCTATTGCGGCTTCTGCTGATCTGCCAAAAGCAGCGGCTGGTCGTGCTCTGGATGCCATGATTGAGGCAGTGGGCGGTGCTCTGAAAGAAGGTGATCAGGTTGCTCTGGTTGGCTTTGGTACATTCCTGGTTAAAGAGCGTGCCGCTCGTACAGGTCGTAATCCGCAGACTGGCGCTCCGATCGAAATCAAAGCGGCTAAAGTACCTGGCTTCAAGCCTGGTAAAGCGCTGAAAGACGCTGTCAACTAAGACACCGTTTTAAGGGTTAGGACCGGTAGTTCAGTTGGTTAGAATACCTGCCTGTCACGCAGGGGGTCGCGGGTTCGAGTCCCGTCCGGTCCGCCATTTAACT
>NZ_DFQB01000027.1:10482-50271 GCF_002377545.1 Thalassolituus sp. UBA3500
CACGCCGGGGGTCGCGGGTTCGAGTCCCGTCCGGTCCGCCAGAATAAAGCGCATCCTAGATGCGCTTTTTTTGTGTATAGTGCTGTTGCTGACGATCAGCTCTTATAATTATTAATGCCGCCTGTCGCGGTAGGCACTAAGCCCGGAAGTACCGGGCATTAGGGAGGAAACATGCTACAGACCATGCGTAATAATGCGCAGGGCATCATCGCCAAAATCATCGTAGGTTTTATTATTGTTGTTTTCGCACTTTGGGGTGTCGAAAGCATCGTAAATCTGGGCGGTGGTGAAAAACCCGTAGCGACGGTTGGCGACTACGAGATCAGCCGCGTTGAAGTGCAGCAGAAAATTGCTGAACAGAAAAATCAACTGCGCCGCCAGTTTGGCGACCAGTATGATGAAGGCCTGTTCAACGACAAGTTTCTTGAACAGTCTGCGGTAGAGCAATTAATTAACGAGAAGGTTGCTCAAACTCAGGCCGACAAGCTGGATCTGTATGCTGCAAAAGGTATTATCGATCAGATGATCGTAAATACACCGTCCTTCCAGACGGCTGGTGAGTACGATCCTGAACAATTTAAACTGGTGTTGCGCATGAACGGTTATTCCGTTGCTCAGTACCGCGCTATGCTTGCCGATAGTGTTCGTCAGAACCAGGTGCGTGCAGCCTTTATGCTGTCGACCATTGAAACTCCCTTCGAAATGCAACTTCGTCAGTCTCTTGAAAACGAACAGCGGACATTCTCTTACGCGTCTGTGTCGGCTGATCAGTTCAAGGATTCTGTAGAAGTTCTTGACGACGAAATTACTGCGTACTACGACGAAAACATTCAACGTTTTATGACGCCAGAGCGTGCGCGAATCCGCTACGTTCTTTTGTCTCGCGATAGCATCGAAAACGCGCAGGAAGTCACTGAAGAAGATCTCGAAGTGGCGTACCAGGATTATGTTGCTGATATTGAGCAGACTGAGCAGCGTGAATCTGCACATATTCTGTTCCTGACTGAAGATCGCTCAGAAAGCGAAGCCATTGAACTGGCTGAGGCAGCTCGCGCTCGTTTGGATAGTGGTGAGTCTTTCGCGGCTGTTGCGGCAGACTTGTCAGAAGATGGTGGCTCAGCCGATATGGGCGGCTCTCTGGGCGTGAATCCACGCGGTGCGTTTGACCCAGCGTTTGATGATGCTCTTTATGCTCTGGAAGAAGGCGGTGTGTCAGAGCCGGTCGTCACTGAGTTCGGTGTGCATATTATTAAAGCTGTGTCAGTGCAGTCGGCAGATGTACCCGCAATGTCTGAGGTTCGTGATGAACTGGTCGATATTGTGAAAGCGGAGAAGGCCGGCTTCCTGTTCGCGGAGCGCAGCCAGGAGCTTGCGAATTCGGCCTTTTCGGCAGAGACTATTGAAGAGCTTGCAGCAAGTTCAGGTCTGGAAGTTCAGACCAGCGATTACTTTACCCAAACAAGCGGTCAGGGTGTTGCTGATTCAGATCAGGTTCGTCGCACAGCCTTTGAAGATAACATGAAGCTTGATCGTGAGCTGAGTGATCTGGTGGATATGGAATCTGGCTCTATGGTGTTTGTCGTTGATGATTATCAGGATGCCCAGCCTAAACCACTTGATGAAGTACGTGGCCAGGTCGTAGCTGCGCTTACCAGTCAGAAAGCCCTTGAGGCTGCTTCTGATAAAGCAAAAGCGATTCTTGAAGGTGTTGCAGATGCTGAATGGAATGAAGCTACCACCACATTGCGCCAGTCAACGGAAGCGCCTCGCGTAGCACAGCAAAAGGCGTTCTCTCTGGCTGAAGGTGAGTCTGATGTCGTGTCTTCACCCGTCGGTTATACCGTCGTGAAGCTGACATCTGTAGATCGTAAGTCCTGGGACGATATGGCTGTGACCGAAGAGCTTAAAACGGCTGTTCGTAACCAGTCCGCTCGAGACGATATGGTTAGCTATCAGGCATGGTCAAAGGCGAACACTGAGATTGTTCAGTGATTTGTATCTTGTCCTGAATAAGAAAAGGCAGCCATTGGCTGCCTTTTTTATTGGTCGCTGAGCGTGGTCTGGAATCAGTCTTCCATCTCTTCCAGGCTCATTGCGCAGGTATTGAACCCGCCATCAACGTAGATGTTCTGCGCTGTCACACCCGATGCCATGTCTGAACACAGGAATACGGCTGTGTTGGCGACTTCAGCGGCCGTGATGTTTCGCTTCAGAGGAGCGCGTTCCGCATTTTTCTTGAGCATTTTGCGGAAGCTCTTAATGCCTGATGCTGCCAGTGTTTTGATTGGTCCTGCAGAAATGGAGTTGACCCGGATACCGTCTGGGCCAGTTGAGCCCGCAAGATAGCGGACAGACGCTTCCAGAGAGGCTTTGGCGAGCCCCATGACGTTGTAGTTCGGCAGCGTCTGCTGAGAACCATGATAGGTGAGGGTCAGCATGGCGCCATTTCGTCCCTCCATCATGGGTTTTGCATGCTTGGCGAGTGCTACGAAGCTGTATGAGCTGATGTCATGTGCAATGCGGAAACCTTCGCGACTAGTGATGTCGAGGTAGTCACCATTAAGTTCTTCTGCAGGCGCGAATCCAACAGAATGGATGAGAATGTCGATGCCGTCCCATTGCTGCTTGAGTGAGTCGAATACGCCTTGAATATCCTCGTCCGAGGATACGTCACACGGAAAACAAAGATCTGAGTTCCATTCTGCCGCCATTTTTTTTACACGGTCGCCAAGCTTGTCGCCCTGGTAAGTAAAAGCGAGTTCGGCGCCTTCTCTGTGAAATGCCTCTGCAATGGCATAGGCGATAGAGTGTTTGCTGGCTACGCCAACAATAAGGGCTTTTTTGCCACTGAGTAGACCCACGATAGGCTCCTGTTATTCTGTTTGTGTCGTATTGTTCGTTGCGGGATAGCGTATGATTACCGGCTCTTCGTCGTCATCCCGATCTGGCCTGCCCAGAACGCGCGCTCTTTGACGCCGGTCCAGGCCGATATAACCGCCACTGTAAATATCTGACGGGGAAAGAAGATTTCCCTTCTTCTCTCCGGGCTCGGGGAGCGTTACCCAAGGCCAGCAAGCATATTGATAATAGGGAATGTCGTATAGAGCGGCAATATGGAGATTGCTATCGTTCGCCGTCAGATATTGAAGATCGTTAGCGTAACTCTCAGGGGATTCAACCGTATTAGTCTGCGGGATAGCAATGACGGCCGCTTCAAAAAAACCAGTGCGAATCCGGGATTTGAATATGCGCGCCGGTACCTGTGAGTAGCCAGCCTGTCCTGCCCACCTGAGTGTTGGCGCAGGGCTGAAAATGACGTCAGCGATCAGCTCTTGCGGTTTCTCTCCATTGATCGCGTCGCGGACCTGTTCTGTCAGAAGAGAGAATCGACGCTTATCAAGGCTGCTCGAAGCAATCAGCAACACCTTTAATGCGGGATCTGCATCGCTGACGATGTGAGTGATGTTTTTAGTATCAAGAAGCGCTTTTAGCCAGGCGTCTGGCATGTCTGACCTGGCTGTTGTGCTTATGCAGTCAACCTGGCCCTGAATAAATTGATCAAACCTGTCAGGGGAGGCCCTGTGTATGATCAATCGACGAATACTGAAGCGGTTGCTCAATGCCGGGATGTTGTCCCCCCACCAGTCTGTATTTCTCTCAAGACTCATGGTCGTATCATTCAAGTCGACGGGTAAGTATGGCCCATTAACGGGAGGTAGTGCATCGGCCCCCAGTCCGGCTGCGTGTCCGGGCATGATCCGCAGCCCAAACAAGGCGGCAGGTGCCTCGTCATAGTCTGTTGAATAATGTAGTGCAAAGTGCTCAGCATCGTATTGGGTGATGCCGGTCAGCATTTGATCGATGAGCTGACGCTGGTAGGGGGTTCCGGATGTCAGTTCAGAGAGGTAAAAGAGGGTGTAGACCACGTCTTTTGTGGTCACGGGAATACCGTCACTCCAGATGGCGGATGGATGAAGGCGGAAAATAATCCGGTGTTTCTCAGGTTCGTCGTGCCAGCTCGCTGCTAATAGGGGCGGTCTTAGCCCGCTGCGATCAGGCTTTCCTGCGAGCGGAACATAGAGGTCGTCGAGCAGGTCGTCTGACGGCGCTGAAGGCAACCGCTTCCAGTTTTTGGGAATGGTCGCGGCGAGTGTTGTGAACGCACCCGCAATTCTCATTGCGGGCGTTGGCTTTATGACGTCAATGACAGGGAGCTCAGGGAGTGTCTTTGCGTCTTCGGTGAAGACGTCCAGAGCGTATGTTGTTGAGGCACTCAGAGTCGACCAGAGCGCCAGTATGGCCAGAGCTGCTCTAGCGAATGACATCTACATACAGCGTCAGGTTCTGGCCGGGCTTGAGATAGCGTCCACCCAGCTTGCTGGAGTTCCAGCGCTTAATTTCAGAAACACTGACATTAAACCGTGAGCCAATGGTGCTGAGGTTGTCGCCGCTGCGTACTTTGTAGTACACCTTGCGAACTTCTTCGCGCTGACCGTTAGATTCCGTCGTCCAGATCGTCAGCTTTTGGCCAACCTTTAATGGGTCGCCGGGGGCCATGCCATTCCAGCGGCTCAGCTTGTTGACTGAGGTATCGTACATGCGGGCGATTTTCCAGAAGCTATCCCCGTTCTTAACACGGTAATCAACGCGTTGAGAACGATTCGATGTCTGACCTGCATTCTGTTTGCGGGTCAGGCGTTCGCTCAGGCTGAGTCCGTACTCTCCGCCGGCCTTTAGCGCAGACGGAATAAGCAGCTGTTGGCCTGCGTAAATGGTGTCTGATCGTAACTGGTTGGCACTGCGGACAACGTCTGCGGTGATGTTGTGTTTACGCGCAATCGTGATCAGGCTATCGCCAGAGCGTACGGTGTAGCGTTGCCACTTCAGTCGGGCGTTCTCGTCGAGGTTTGCGAGGTTGTCGAGATAAAGAAATTCCTGTGTCGCTGGGATCAGAACTTCATGCGGTCCTTCAGGATGCGTCGCCCAGCGATTGAACTGGGGGTTCAGGCGATATATTTCATCCAGGTCGGTGTTTGCAAGTTCGGCAACCTGTGACAGATCGATCTGTCCGCCTGTTGGAACAACGGCAAAGTAAGGAGCATCTTCGACGTCTTTCCAGGCGATGTCATAGTTTTCTCTGTTCTTCAATAAGTAAGAAATTGCGACTAGTTTTGGTACGTAAGCCCGGGTTTCTTTGGGTAGGTCGAGGCTCCAGAAATCGGTATCTAAGCCCTTACGCTTGTTTTTTCTGATGGCCTTTCTTACGGTGCCAGCGCCTGAGTTGTAGCTCGCGAGAGCTAGCATCCAGTCGCCGTCAAACCGACCAGCGAGATATTCCAGGTAGTCGAGGGCGGCATTGGTAGCGCTGCGGATATCCCGGCGGCCATCGTGCCACCAGTCCTGATGCAGACCGTAGGCGCGCCCGGTGGATGGTATGAACTGCCAGACGCCAGATGCGCGACCATGGCTGTACGCGAAAGGGTCAAAAGCACTTTCAACCACTGGCAGAAGTGCCAACTCACCAGGAATTTCACGTCGTTCAACTTCGCTTGCAATGTAATGCAGGTAGCGACGCGCGCGATCAGACACCTGCTCAAGGTGCCTCGGGTGTTTGATGTACCAATCCATATGGCGTTTCACACGCGCATTCGATGTATCGAGTTCTAACCCGAAATTACGTACTACCCGGTCCCAGGAGGTTGCCGGAGACAGAGGCTCTGTGACCTCATCTTCAGCCTCTGCTTCTGTCAGGGTATCTATCGTGATATCTGTCGTGGCTTGACTGACTGGCTGATCTGGCGCGGCGCCGGCGATCGTGTCTTCGGAGGCAGGTTCGTTTTTCGGGGCGATGGAACTGCACGCTGACAGGACTGCCGTCAGCAGGCATACTTGCAATAACTTCATACAACTGGTGTCTGACTACGTTTTTCTGTCAGTCTATCAGCATAATCCATGCCCGCAAGGCGAACAGTGTCAAATGAAACACGGCCACAGAATAAAAACTCAGGTTCAGAAGCGGTGGTTAAGCCGCAAGGACACACAGCGACTGATGGCGCTTGAAGGTTCCTGGCTGGAAGAAAGGGTCTCACACCTCCGAGGGCGCCATTTGCTGTATGCCGGCGTCGATACTGACCCTAAGTTCCTCAGTCGCAGCAGAGCGGACCATACCTTTCGGGTTGGGATGCCTTGGCAAAAAGGTTTGGTTGACTGTCAGGCTCGAATCGACAATACGCATTGGCCTTTCCCCAACGAGACGTTAGATGTTGTTGTTCTGCAGCATGCGCTTGATATGACAAACCGGCCACACCAGCTCGTGCGGGAGGCAACCCGTACGCTGGTCTCTGGTGGCTATCTGGTGGTCGTTGGCTTCAATCCCTACAGTGCCTGGGGTGGTGCCCGGTGGCTGCGGACCATGTCTACGGAGCTGCCCTGGGTGTCCAATCCGGTCGCGCCATTGCGCTTATCAGACTGGTTAATGTTGCTGGACTTTCGGGTCGAAAATGTCACTACTGCGGCACACCTTTGGCCTATAAAGATTGGCTCGGAGGCCCTGAGTCGTCGCGTTGACCGGGTTCTGGCGGGCAACCGGATCTTTGCGGGTAATGTGTATATTCTGGTTGCACGTAAAACAGTAGCGGGCATGACAACGATCCGTTCAGAGCGTAAAGTGCGCCGCGAATCAAAGCTGGGGTTTGCGATTCCAGCAACCCGAAAGCCAGTATCCAGAACAAAAGGGTCAATGTAAGTCATGAAGGTAGAGTTGTTCACCGATGGTGCGTGCAAGGGGAACCCTGGCCCTGGTGGTTGGGGCGCACTGTTAAAATACGGCGCAAATGAGAAAGAGCTGTGGGGTGGTGAAGACAATACGACAAACAACCGCATGGAGTTGATGGCAGCCATCGAGGGGTTGAAAGCGCTGACTCGTCCTTGCCAGGTCATTCTGACTACAGACTCCAAATACGTGAAACAAGGTATTAATCAGTGGCTGGCCGGGTGGAAGAAGAACGGTTGGAAGACGGCGTCAAAGCAACCTGTGAAAAATAAGGATTTGTGGCAGGCTCTGGACAAAGAATGCGCGCGCCATCAGGTAGAATGGCACTGGGTTAAAGGCCACGCCGGTCACGACGGAAATGAACGTGCTGATCAACTGGCAAATCGTGGTGCAGCAGAGGCAGTTAAATGAGACAGGTAGTACTTGATACGGAAACCACCGGTATTGGTGATGGTCACAGAATCATCGAAATTGGTTGTGTTGAGGTTATTAAACGCAAGCTGACCGGACGGCATTATCACGTCTATATCAATCCTGAGCGACCGATTGATGAAGAGGCGGCGGAAGTTCATGGTATTACTAATGAATGGTTGATAGAGCAGGGCGCGCCCGTGTTCGGTCAGGTGGTCGATGACTTCCGCTCGTTTATTGATGGTGCTCAACTGGTCATTCATAACGCGCCGTTTGACGTTGGCATGATGGATGCCGAGTTCTCGCGACTGAATATGACGCCAACACGGGATTTCTGTGGCATTCTCGATACTCTCGTGATGGCGCGCCAGATGCACCCTGGGGCGCGTGCGAGTCTTGATGCCTTGTGTAAGCGCTACGGCATTGATAACTCGCATCGTGAGCTTCACGGAGCGTTGCTCGATGCTGAGATCCTGGCCGATGTTTATCTGATGATGACAGGCGGCCAGACTGACCTCGCCCTTGGGGAGGACGAGTCAGAGTCAGAGGTCGTAGAACTGGATCTTGGGGACATTAATATCGATGCCGCGGCGTTGAAGGTCGTAAAGGCCACTAATGAAGAAACCGCAGCTCATGAGGCGTTTCTGGATTTAATTGATAAGAAAAGTGAAGGGGCGCTTTGGCGCCGCTCTTAATAATAAAAAGCTGAATAGTGAAACTGAGAAGGCGAGCACGGATTTATCACCCGGTCAGGTTATGTTGAATTATGCCGCTTCTTCGGGATATCGGTGCGTCTGTCTGCCAATAGGTGAAAGCACTCATCACTTCGGTAGAATCCGCCAGAGCGACTAATCAGTGATAAACAAACCGGCAGCAGCATCGGCCGGACAGGAAGACAATAAAAATGGCAGATTTACCTAGCGCAGAAGCTTCAAATCAGTTTGCATCGTCGTTACACGTCGTGCGCAGAGAGATTGAACACGCGCTGGACCATGCAGCGGTTCAGCTGGATAACTACAGCAGCGATGGCAGTGAAGAAACCATCCGCGCTTTCCTCGAAGAAATCCGGCAGCTGCGCGGCACGTTTAAAATGCTCGATTTCCGCGCAGGCGAACGCTTGTGTGAAGAACTGACCGAGACTATTCGTCGATCACTCAAATCCGGTGTTAATGAGGGCCTTCTTGAAGCCAGCACTCAGGCTGTGGTGTATCTGAAACGATACATTGAGTTTGTGATTACTGGTCAGGATGTTGCACCTTCTTTGTTGATACCCACGATCAATCTGGTACGTCGTGAGCGTGCCGAGAAGGGATTGCCTGAAGGCTATTTCTTCCTTAATAACTTACGCCCCAAACTGGATCAGCCGTCTGCGTCTGCCAACCGTACGGTAGCGTATCGTCGCGTGCGGCAGATGCTGCAGTTGGGTTTGTTGGGTCTTATTCGTGGCTCAGGTAAACGAGGTCCGCTGCAGGTGCTGGTCAGGGCAGTAGAGCGGCTTGAGCAGGCTGCCAGAGGCACACATGGCTGGGTTTTCTGGGAAGTGGTCTCGGGCGCCCTGGATGCATTGCAGCAGGAAGATTTCGAAGTGACGTCGCAGCGTATATCGCTGGTCGGGCAGCTGGACCGACAGGTCCGCAAACTTCAGGCATCAGAAGGGGGCGCGTTTAATGAACAACCCTCGGATGCGCTGCTGAAAGAATTTCTATACCTGGTCGCGTTGGCGCAGCCAGAATCTGATCGGCTGAAGGTGCTGCACAGCAGCTTCCAGTTGACTGATCACGTTCGTGAGCGGGAGCTGCGAGTCACCCGTAATGATTTGAGTGGTCCTGATCAGTCTGCGTTGGTGTCTTTTGCTCGCGCACTTCAGGATGAAATCGAAGCGCTGAAAGATATTATTGATCGTAGCCAGCGAAATCCAGAGCTGGCCGCTGAAGACTCAGAGCTGATTGAGCGACTGGAGCGCATCTCCGACACGCTGATTATGGTTGATATGAACCCAACCGCTGAATTAGCCGACGGGGTCATTCGCCAGATTCGCTCGGGGCAGACAGATATTGAAGGCCTGGCGGACGATATTATTCGCATTGAGCAGGATGTTCAGGCAATTGTTCAGTCTAATAGCCTGAAGGGCGCTCAGGTTATTGATCCGGTAACGCTCAAAGAAGCAAACATTGCTGTGGTTTCTGAGTCCGTTACTGCTCTTGTTATGGTTAAGAGAGCGGTAGCTTCTTACGTAGATAGCGGTGATAAGCTGCACGTTAAGAACGTGGGCAAGAGTCTGCGTGATGTCAGTGGTGCTGTTATTTTTCTAGGTAAGGCAGACCTTCGCTCCATGTTGCTTGAGCTTGAAGAGTTCGTCGAGCATCAGGTGATGG
The DNA here is from genome assembly GCF_002377545.1 of Thalassolituus sp. UBA3500. NCBI lineage: Bacteria > Pseudomonadati > Pseudomonadota > Gammaproteobacteria > Oceanospirillales > Oceanospirillaceae > Thalassolituus > Thalassolituus sp. UBA3500. The sequence goes on from NZ_DFQB01000027.1 coordinate 20,041, forward strand.
ATTCGAGAGTGGCACCTTCGGCTCAGGATATGGATGCATTTGCTGACGCGGTAACTGCAGTTGAGTACTATCTGGATACTTATGATTCACCCGCTTCCGGAGGCAGTGATGCGTTGCGTATGGCCGAAGAAAGTATGGTGCAACTGAGAGCTGGTCATGTTGCAAACTAGTCTGACACTTATCAGTAGTGTCGCTATTTTTATCGCGGTTGTTGTCGCACTTTTTCTGTGGGCCAGAAAAGGATGGTTCAGGCAATGGCTGCGCGGTACAGCGGGCATGGTGCTGATTGCTGGTGCGATATGGTTGGGGCTGGTTGTCTGGGATCTGGCGAGTTATCGCTCTGCAATTCAGGAACGACCCTTGGCGACAGTCAGTATTTATGAGATTGAGCCGCAGGTGTTTGATCTGACACTGGTTGATTCTGAGGGTGAAGAAGAGCGTTTCGTTGTGAAAGGCGACCAGTGGCAGCTTGATGTTCGTATGCTTGTCTGGACCGGCCCGCTGCTTGCCCTCGGTAAAGAGCCTCTGTATCGCTTTGACCGACTGTCTGGGAGATATCTGAGTCTTGAGGAAGAGCGTAATTCACCGAGAACGGTCTATGGCTTCGGAGGCTCCGAGGGTTTTGATATCTGGAGCTGGTTGCGTAACTACGATCTTTGGCTGGACGCTGATTTCGGTAGCGCAGTCTACATGCCTATGGAAAACGGAGCGGTCTTCAGTGTTGTCCGCACGACAAAAGGTTTGGTTGCCCGCCCAGTGAATGACGTTGCAGAAACTGCTGTCGCTAGTCAGTGGTGAAACAAAAAGCAGAACAGAGATACAAAAAGAGATACAAAAAAAGCGGCCTGAGGCCGCTTTTTTTCAATCTGGCAATTATTAAGCAGGGAACAGTTCGCCCAGCTTAGTGGCCAGCATCATGTCGCCTTCAACTTTCAGTTGGCCAGACATGAATGCCATCATACCGTCCAGATCACCATTAACGATGCCCTGAAGTGTTTCGCTGTTCATGATCAGAGTGACGTTAGGATCACCCGCTTCACCCTGAACAACTTCGCAGGCGCCGTCTTTAACGATCAGGTGGTAGTTGTCCGCATCTTCGATGTTGAACTGGAAAACCAGGTCCAGGCCTTCAGCGGCAGCCGGGTTGAATTTAGCGTTCATTTCATTGATGAATTCAGCAGCAGATGACATATCAATATCCTTCGGTTACTTACGTATTGTTCTACGGCGGCGAAAGTACTGCCGTTGATTCGTGCCTGTTCAGGCCTGTCGACACTCTAAGTGGCCCTCCAAAAGGTGTCAACGAAATTCGAACGATTGTTTGAATTTCAAACGGCGGTGACTTCTCTTGCCTGACAGAGCTTGCGGCCTGCCGGGTTTTCGTTATGCTGGCTTTTCCCAAATACAGGATTAAAGGATATCTGAGTGGAGTTTATTGCAGATTACGGCAGCTTTCTGTTGAAGACCGTCACATTGGTTGTGGCCATTTTGGTGGTCGTCGGTGGAATGATTGCTCTCGGCAGTCGACAAAAAAAGTCGGGGTCTGAGGGTGAGCTTAAGATTCGTAAACTCAATGAGCAGCTTGAAGACTACAAAGAGCAGCTCGAGAGTGAAATCAATACAGAAGCAACTCTGAAGCATCTTGAGAAAGAGCGTAAGAAAGAAGAAAAAGCCAAACAGAAGGCAGAAAAGAAAGCGGCTTCTGCCGGTGCAGATGCGTCGAAAGAAACCAAACGTGTCTACGTTATCGACTTTGACGGTGACATCAAAGCGTCTGATGTTGATCTTATGCGTCGCGAGATCACAGCAGTGCTGACCATGGCCACCAAAGACGATGAGGTCGTGATTCGTCTCGAAAGTGGTGGCGGCATGGTGCACTCGTACGGCCTTGCAGCGTCACAGCTGAAACGTATCCGCGACAAGGGCATACAGCTCACTGTCTGTATCGACAAAGTGGCTGCCAGTGGCGGTTACATGATGGCGTGCCTTGCCGATCGGGTCGTTGCGGCGCCTTTCGCGATTGTAGGGTCGATTGGTGTTGTTGCTCAGCTACCGAATTTTAATAAGCTCCTGAAGAAAAACGATGTCGATTTCGAGATGTTCACTGCAGGCGAATACAAGCGCACAGTGACCATGTTTGGTGAGAACACCGATAAAGCGCGGGAGAAGTTTCAGTCCGACCTGAACGATACTCACGTGCTGTTCAAACAACACGTAAAACAGTTTCGTCCTCGCGTAGATATCGATGCGGTTGCTACCGGCGATATCTGGTATGGCCAGCAGGCACTCGACCAAAAGCTGATAGACGAAGTAGGAACAAGTGACGACTATCTTGTCTCAGCATGCGAGCGCGCGGATGTGTATACCGTCGCATATGAGTATCGCCGCTCATTTCAGGAACGCATGGGCTTTGCCGCCCAGGCTGGATTTGAGCGTGCTGTTACACGTGTGCTGACCGCTGTTCAGAATCAGATGCAGACGAAGGGGTAAGACGATGAGTTTTTTAGCATATCGGGTAGTCGAAGCGGATAAGAAATTTGAAGCGTCGTGGGTTGAACAAAGTGATGCTGACTTGCCAGAAGGTGATGTTCTTATTGAGGTGTCTTACTCCTCGGTGAACTACAAAGACGCGCTCTCGGCCAGCGGTAATCGCGGTGTGACCAAAGAATACCCCCATACGCCAGGCATTGATGCTGCAGGGGTTGTTCTTGAAAGCAGCGATAGTGCATTTGCCAAGGGTGATGAAGTCGTCGTTTTCGGTTATGACCTCGGCATGAATACGAGTGGTGGTTACGGCCAGCATATCCGTGTGCCAGCGGCTTGGGTGCTTAAGAAGCCAGCAGGCATCTCGGCGGCAGAAGCAATGGCATGGGGAACTGCAGGCTTTACAGCCGCCCTGAGCGTACAAAAGCTTGAACGCGCAGGTATCTCTCCAGATCGCGGTCCAGTACTGGTTACGGGTGCTACTGGCGGTGTTGGCTCTGTGGCGGTCTCTCTGCTGTCTAAGCTTGGCTACAGTGTTGTTGCGCTTTCCGGTAAGGCAGATAAGAACGACTGGCTCGAATCTCTGGGTGCAAAACGCATCGTAAGCCGTGATAACGTGCTGTCACTGAAGGGTAAGGCGATGGCGAAGCCTGTCTATCAGGCTGCGGTTGATACGGTCGGTGGGGATATGGTGTCAGCCATATTGCCGCAACTGATGCCTGAGGGCGCTGTGACAACGTGCGGTATGATTGCCGGAGTTAAAGTGGAAGCGAGTGTGTTCCCGTTTATTCTGCGTGGCGTCAGCCTTCTTGGTGTGGATTCTGTTGAGATTCCACGAGCGGATAAACAGGCGGTACTGGATAAGGCCGCAGCCGATTGGAAGCTGGACAGCCTTGAGAGTATGACGACTGAAATTGGCCGCAAAGAACTTCCGGACGTTCTTGCCCGGATCATCAAAGGTGAAGGCGTCGGCCGCTATCGCGTCAACCTGAATAAAGACTGATTCAATCGCGTCTCAACCTATCGCTGATTGCGATTGGGTTGGGGTAATTGAATACAACAATATAGCTGGACAGAACAAACGTCATAATCGCCGTTGCCTGTACTAGCAGTGAAGCGCGCTCGCTAAGTAGCGCGCTCTCAATTGCGACAAAGACCACCAGAAGCGAAAACTCACTGATTTGCCCGAGACGGAAACCCACATCCCACGCAAGCCGGGGTGTTTCACTGAAACGGCCAAGTAGCAGCCGGAAGGTCAGTGGCTTCAGAATCAGTACTGCGGCAGCGAGAAGTGCTGCTCCCAGAAGTACATCCTCAAGCATTCCCAGATTGACCCCTGCACCGAGAGTGAAGAAGAACATCACCAAAAAGAAATCACGCAGTGGCTTGAGGCTGATGGCCATGAACTGCGCGATAGGGCTGGTTGCCAGAGTGACGCCCGCAATAAATGCACCGATTTCCTCAGACAGGCCAACATAGGCAGCACCTTCAGCGACGGCCAGGCACCAGCCAATCGCCATGATGAAAAGATATTCCTGATAGCGGTCAAAGCGCTGGATCAATGGTAAGAGAAGATACTTAACGATCAGGTAGCAGCCGCCAGCGAGTATTGGCAGTGCTATAAATGGCTGCCAGACCGGATGCTCGGAATCGCCACTCATTACGCCGAGGAGAATAAGGGTGAGGATGGCGATCATATCCTGAATCAGGAGTAAGCCAACCATCAGTTCGCCGCTATGTTTGTGGTGTAACACAGTGGTTGGCAGGAGTTTGAGGCCAATGATCGTACTGGAAAACATACACGCAAGCCCGACTATCACAGCGTCCATCATGCCGTATCCCAGCAGGTGGGTAATGCCTGCGCCGATGCCGAAAAAGACCAGTGAGCTCAACAATGCCACTGACATTGCTTTCTTTAATACAGCAAAAAGGGAAGAGGGCTGCATGTCGAGCCCAAGCAGAAACAAAAGAAATATGATGCCGATATGAGCCATGTCAGTGAGCTCATCAGGGTGCTCAATCCAGCCCATGCCGTATGGGCCTGCGATGGCGCCGAGGGCAATATAAGCAACGAGAATAGGTTGGCGAGTGTAGAGTGCGAATGTCGCGAGAACGAGCGCTCCAGCGAAAATAAGAAAGAAAGAAAAAACGATATCCTGTGGCATAACTCCCCCAAATGTGACTTAAGGTTAAGTCACATAAGGCAGGAGCGCCACAGAAAAGAGAGCCAGTTTTAGCTCAGGCGGCGTCTGAACAGCGGGCGCTGATCATTGACGTCATTCTGGTAAGGGTTTGTGAAGGTTGAGAAGGCTGCAATGGCATCCTCAACAATTTGATCTTCACGCAGCGCGTAGGTGTCGAAGCCGCAGCGCTTCATGAAAAACACCTGATCAATCAGAACGTCACCCACAGCACGCAGTTCAGCTTTATAGCCGTACTTCTCACGTAGCAGACGTGCGGCGGAGTAACCACGGCCGTCGGCGAACTTAGGGAAGTCGATCGATATGCGGGCAAAGTTGTCTGCGTCTTCACCAAACAGGTCTGCTGTCTGCTCGCTTGATACTGTCAGTTCAAGCGACTGGCCAGTTAAAGCGTCTTTCTCTTCCTGCCATTGCTCAAGGGTGACAGATTTGAGTTCTGTGTCCTGAACAGGGCCCTGGGTATTAATCAGGTTTGCCATAGACAGCCTCCTTAAATGGGGTGTGACCAACGCGGCGGTAGACTTCGAGGAAAGATTCTCCGTCGTTACGCTGGTCTACATAGAAATCGAGAATCTTAGCGATGACATCTGGCATCGCTTCGCGTGCGAATGACGGGCCGAGGATCTTGCCCAGAGAAGAACCGTCCGCATCGTTACCACCAGAGTTGCCACCCAGCGATACCTGATAGAACTCTTCACCTTTCTTGTCGACACCCAATACGCCGATGTTACCGACATGGTGGTGACCGCAGGCGTTCATGCAGCCCGAGATGTTCAGGTCGATCTCGCCCAGATCCCAGAGGTAATCCAGATCTTCGAAGCGCGCCTGAATGGCTTCCGCAACAGGGATCGACTTAGCATTCGCCAGTGCACAGAAATCACCGCCAGGGCAGCAGATCATGTCAGTGAGCAGGCCCAGTGTTGGTGTGGCCATACCCAGATCTTTCAGTTTCTGCCACAAACCAAACAGATCAGTCTGCTCAACATCTGCCAGTACCAGGTTCTGGTTATGCGTAGAACGTAGCTCACCGAAGCTGTACTCGTCAGCGAGATCGGCTACTTGATCAAGTTGCTCAGCGGTGATGTCACCTGGTGGCGTACCAATCTGCTTCAGTGTCAGCGTCACTACAGCGTAACCAGGTTTCTTATGACTGCGGACGTTACGCTCCATCCAGCGAGAGAATGCTTTATTCTCGTTACGTGCTACTTCAAGCTCTGCCGTCGCATCAGTCAGTGTTTTGTATGCAGGGTCAACAAAGTGCTGTTTAACACGCTCAAGCTCAGCTTGAGTCAGCTTGCCTTCGCCATCTTTTAAGCGATTGAATTCAGCGTCAACGAGCTCGCGCATGCGATCAATACCCAAAGCTTTTACCAGGATCTTGATGCGTGCCTTGTACTTGTTGTCACGACGACCGAACTGGTTGTAAACGCGGATAGTTGCGTCCAGGTAAGTCAGCAGGTCTTCTTCTGGCAGGAAGGCACAGATCTCTTCGCCCAGAATTGGGGTACGACCCAGGCCACCACCGACAAGTACTCGGTAACCGATTTCGCCAGCGTCGTTCTTGACGATATTGATGCCGATATCGTGCATCGTAATTGCCGCACGGTCCTGGCCAGGCACTGCATTGACTGCGATCTTGAACTTACGCGGCAGGAATGCGAACTCCGGGTGGAAGGTTGACCACTGACGAATGATTTCGCAGTACGGGCGTGGGTCCACGATTTCTTCTGCAATAACACCGGCGTACTCATCAGTCGTGGTGTTACGGATACAGTTACCACTGGTCTGCACGGCGTGCATCTGTACTTCGGCAAGGTCCGCAAGGATCTGTGGGCACTGCTCCAGCTCTGGCCAGTTGAACTGAACGTTCTGGCGCGTCGAGATGTGTGCGTACCCTTTGTCATAAGTGCGGGCGACATAAGCCAGCTTACGCACCTGAGCAGAGTTAAGTGCGCCGTAAGGCACTGCGACACGAAGCATTGGTGCATAGCGCTGCACATAAATGCCGTTCTGCAGTCGCAGTGGCAGGAACTCTTCTTCAGAGATCTTACCGTCCAGATAGCGCTCCATCTGACCCTTGAACTGGGCGACGCGCTCGTTCAGCAATTGCTGATCGTACTGATCGTATACGTACATAGTGATCCGGTTGCAATAATTGGAGTTATAGAAATAGGGGCGCACTTTAGCCTGAAACGGCTTATCTGAAAATCAGAAAATGCGAATATTACTAATCGGTTTTACAGAACGTTTTACGGGTGCAGCTGCGAATTCACAGGCTTTTAAAGACAATGAGACACACGTGCCCCAAAGAAACGATTGTTGATAGATAGGCGCAGTGAAATCGCAGAGAATGAGGTGACTGGATACCACAATAATACATAAGGATTCCCATGAGCAGCACGCATAAACCGTCTCAGAACAACAAATCTACAAAAGCCGGTGAAAATTCATCAGGCATGACTCGTCGGGCATTTCTAGGTCGTTCGGCGATGACCGCTGCTGCCACGGCAGGTGCCACTACCGTGAGCCTTGCAGTAATCAGCCCGAAGGCAGAAGCCGGTTGGTGGGATGTGTTTGAACCTGCTACGCCTCACACTCCCGTCAGTATTGCGCCATATTACACGGCAATCACGGTGGGTACGGGGTATGGCTCATCGGTAACCGCATTGCGCCTCGGGGAAGCGGGAATAGATACCCTGATGATTGAAATGGGCCAGCTTTGGGATCAGTTGGCGTCCGACGGCAAGGTGCATTGCAACATGATCAATGCAGATGCTCGATCTATGTGGTTCAAAGACCGTACAGAAGCACCCGTCTCGAACATACTCGGTTTGCCATTGGTCGATCGCAATATTGATCGCTATCCGGGGGTTTTAGATACCTTGTCTTACGACAATATGAAGGTGTATCTCGGGCGCGGTGTAGGCGGCGGTTCTCTCGTCAACGGTGGCATGGCGGTAGTGCCTAAGCGTGCGTTTTTTGAAGAGATACTACCGGATGTTGGCGCTGACGATATGTACGACCGTTGGTACCCGCTGGCGCAGAGTATGCTGCACGTTAATAGTGTCACGGATGAGGTGTACGAATCTGATTACTATCAGTTCAGCCGCATGGCTGAAACGTGCGCGCACAAAGCCGGGTTCCAGACCTCCGATGTGCCGAACGTCTACGACTTTGATTACATGGCCGAAGAAATCGCCGGCAATGTCGAGCCCTCCGCGACCGCGAACGAAGTCATCTATGGCAATAATCACGGGAAACAAAGCCTGGATAAAAACTACATTCCGCAAGCTATCGGGACCGGCAATGTCACGCTGCGTACCATGACACGAGTGGCCTCGATCACCCAGGGTGCGAATGGTGTTTATACGCTCCAACTGGAAACCATTAATGTGGCAGGCGACATTGTCGAACGACTCAGCGTGCAGTGTCGGTACCTGTTTTTAGGAGCGGGTACGATGGGCACAACGGAACTTCTGATGCGTGCGAGAGAAACCGGTGCGCTACCCGCACTCAGCGATGAAATCGGCCAGGGCTGGGGCAATAACGGCAACTTTATGGTGTCGATTGCCAACCCGTTGTGGAAACTTACCGGCGCTAAACAGTCAGGGATGCCGGTGCGTGGAATAGATAACTGGGATGACCCTGAGGCCCAGGTGTTCGCTGAAATAGCGCCGTTTCCGGCGGGTATCGAGACCTACACAAGTCTGTTTCTGGCGATTACTAATAACCCTGAACGGGGGTATATGACCTATGATGCAACTGCTGACAACGTAAGGTTGCATTGGGGGCCGGATCAGTCGCAGCCTTCCTTTGATGCTGCGAAGAAAGTATTCGACCGCTACAACAAAGCGAACTACTGCCACTACCGACGAGGACTGTTCGAGGGCAATCAGCCGTACGCCGACTTCTTTACCTATCATCCGCTGGGCGGCTGCCTGCTTGGCAAGGCAACTGACCTTTATGGCCGATTGAAGGGGTACGACAACCTTTATACCGTTGATGGTTCGCTGATTCCGGGGAATGTGGGGGTGAATCCATTTCTGACGATTACTGCACTCGCCGAAAGGAATATTCATAAAATCCTGAGAGAAGATTTTTGATTGTTGCAGAGAACCGGGGGCGCTGGTCGTGACTGCTTAGTGCAATCCGACCGGGCGGGCATCAAGAATCAGACGTTCCGGGTAATCGGTGAATACCGCCTGAACTCCGGCACGATACATTTTCTGCGCGGTTTCAAAATCATTGACGGTGTAGCAGGCCATGGGAGTTCCGGCTTCATGAATATCTTTGATAACGGCTTCGTCATAGAAGTCGGCCGCAAAATGCAGCCCAGTGGCGCCGACTTCCTCCAGACGATTGAACCAGTCACGGGGGATCGCCTCGACATTCAGTGCGCGGGTATATTCAGGCAGAAACTCCCGCGCAGCGTAGAGAGCGTGGACGTTAAAGCTCGATAATAGAAGGGTGTGTTCGAACGGCACCTGCTTTAAGGCTTGTTTCATCGCCCAGACGGTTTCCGTCTCGCGGCCTATGGTCGGTTTGATTTCAATGTTCAGATTCAGATTGAGCTGGTTTGCTAGCGCCAGAAGCTCTGTCATGGTGAGGATTTTCTCGTCTGAATTAAACGGCGAATACCAAGTGCCTGCATCCAGAGACTTGAGCTCGGCCAATGTTTTCTGAATCACCAGGCCGCGACCATCGGTGCAACGATTTACGTCGGAATCGTGAAATACAACAGCAACGTTATCAGAACTGATCGTGACGTCGACCTCGACCCATTCGGCGTTCAGGCGTGCCGCTTCGCGGATGGCTGCGGCAGTGTTTTCGGGTGCATGACCGCTAGCGCCGCGATGAGCGATCACCGGCTTCATCTGGGTGTAAGCCGAGGGGATGATGTTAATTCTGTTCAGCGGCATATCAGAAGCTCAGAAAGCAGTAGATTTTCCTGTACGCTAAACCGCCTTGCCGATTCGGGCAAGTAATAAGTCGTGAGTCAGGTTTCTGAGTGCGCGCCACTTTGTATTTGCTCCATGTTTCTGCGCGCAGATTACCACGCTTTGTGCTGTCGCCATGGGCCTTCAGACCCGGATGTGCGACCAGTGCTTGCGGCTCCAAATAGCCCCGTAGATTACCGCGAGCGACATACGCTGGCAGGCCTGCAGAATCCAGATGCCCGTGAGGCCATAGCCCAGATACGGGCCTATGCACCATGCCAGTGGCAGGAATACGATCCACTGCATCACCAGGTTGATTTTGAGCACCTGCTTACTGGCACCAGCACCGAGCAGTGTTTGATTGAATATGATGGATGCCACTTCGAATGCGATGGCGAAACCAAGGATGCGAAGCGGCCAGGTGCCTAATTCAATCAGGGCTGGGTCGTTGGTGAATATGTTTAATACCGCCTGAGGCGCAACCCACATCGGCAGACCGAGGATGGCCATAATCACCACGGATACTCTCAATACATCCCAACCCCAGCGATGGGCGTTTTCTTTCTCTTCTGCGCCTAATGCATGGCCGACCAGGCTGGCGCCAGCAATACCCAAGCCGACTGCCGGCATGATCAGCATCAGCGACAGCTGTGTCAGAATATGGCCTATAGCCTGTTCCTGGGTGCCTATCAGACCGATGATCCAGAACAGTACGCTCAGACCGAGAGCAAACAGTGTCTGACTGACCGAATTCGGGATCGCCAGGCGTACCAGTTGGCGGATGGTGTGGCGGCTGAGGTGATACAACTGGCGGAAGCGGGTATCGAGAGCAAAGGTGCGCCAGTAAAAGAGGGTGGCGGCAAGTACCAGAGAGGCCGCGGAGCCCATGCCGGAACCTACAGCGCCGAAACCTTCCCAGTAGGTTGTGCCGAGCACCGTCAAGCCAAAGATCAGGAAGTAGCTGAACACAATATTGCTCAGGTGCATGATCAAGGCGATCTTCAGGTATACCGCGCTTTCGCCGATGCCGCTCCAGAAGCCCCGGAATACAAAGGTCATGCCGACAAAGGTGAGGGCAGCGGTGCGCCATGAAAAGTACTCAGACGCTACTGCAACCACGGCGGCATCGTCGGTGTAAAAACCTATGTACTGCTCGGCGAAGGCCACAAACAGTATCGTCGAGGGGACTCCTATCAACAGAGTCAGGAACAGGCCAGCAAATAAGGGCTCTGTGGTTCTGTGGTGGCGTTTAGCGCCATAGTGCCGGGCAACTATGGCCTGCACGGCGGCAGAGAGCCCCATCATCACCGAAACGCAGAGGAAATTGGCGTAGCTGCCAATGCCGACACCCGCGAGGGCGACGTCATTCAGCTGGCCCACCATGGCGGCGTCGATTAGGTTGGTGATGCTTTGCGACAGCATGCTGCCGATGATTGGAATGCCGATCACCAGAATGCGATTAAGCCGCGCCAGTTCGACGCGGCTTAATCTTGACAGCAGCAGGCGGCTGAACTGCATATCAGTTCAGACCCTCTTAGCGATCGTAAGACAGGTTGGGCGCCAGCCAGCGCTCCATCTGCTCCAGCTCCATATCCTTACGGGCGGCGATGTCGGTAACCTGATCCTTATCGATCTTACCAAGGCCGAAGTACTTCGACTCAGGATGCGAGAAATACCAGCCGCTGACAGATGCCGCTGGCGTCATGGCGAAGTTTTCAGTCAGAAAAACACCGGTGTTAGCTTCACCGTCGAGCAGAGCAAACAGTGTCGCTTTCTCTGTGTGGTCCGGGCAGGCAGGGTAGCCTGGCGCTGGACGAATGCCTTGATACTTTTCCTTGATCAGAGCTTCGTTGTCCAGTTGCTCATCGGCTGCGTAGCCCCAGAGATCTTTACGAACGATTTCGTGCATACGCTCAGCGAACGCCTCGGCAAGTCGGTCAGCCAGCGCTTTCATCATGATGCTGTTGTAATCATCGTGGTTGGCATCAAATTCGTTAGCAAGTTTTTCTGCTTCGATGCCTGCGGTCACAATAAAGCCGCCCATGTAGTCTTCCACTGTTTTACCGTTGACAGTACCTTCTGGCGCAACGAAATCGGCCAGCGAGTAGTTAGGCTGACTGGTTGGCTTGTCGGTCTGCTGGCGAAGTTGATGCAGTACAGCGAGTTCCTCAGAACCGTCTTCGTTGAAAACTACGATGTCATCATTGCCGCGCTTGTTCGCTGGCCAAAGCCCTACAACACCGCGCGCGTTGAACAGTTTCTCATCAACAATGCGCTTAAGCATCGCCTGGGCGTCTTTGAACAGGTTGGTTGCGGCTTCACCGACCACTTCGTCTTCGAGAATACGAGGGAATTTACCCGCCAGTTCCCACGACATAAAGAACGGCGTCCAGTCGATGTAATCCACCAGCTCGGCCAGATCGAAATTTTCGTAAACGCTCAGGCCAAGCTTGTTTGGCTTCGGCGGATGATAGTTCGCCCAGTCTGCGCTGAATGCGTTCTCGCAGGCCTTTTCGTATGGCAGTAGGGCCTTCGCTTTGCGGTTGGCGTTGCGTTCACGCACCGCAATGTACTCTTCGCGGCGCTCTTCGATGAACACTTTTTTGGCCTCAGGAGAAACCAGTTTCTGAGCAACACCCACGGCGCGCGAAGCATCCGGCACATAGACAGCAATGTCATTCTGGAACTGTGGTTCAATTTTAACGGCAGTGTGTGCTTTGGATGTGGTGGCGCCACCGATCATCAGCGGTACATGATAGTCCAGGCGCTGCATCTCACGAGCGACGTGCACCATCTCATCCAGAGAAGGCGTGATCAGACCCGAGAGGCCGATGATGTCGCAGTTTTCTTCTTTGGCCACTTTCAGAATCTTGTCGGCAGGGACCATTACGCCCAGATCAACCACTTCGAAGTTATTGCACTGCAGAACAACGCCAACGATATTCTTACCGATGTCGTGAACGTCGCCCTTTACGGTCGCCATCAGGATTTTGCCCTGAGACTCAGACTTCCCGTCTTTTTCAGCTTCGATATAGGGCAGCAGGTAAGCGACGGCTTGTTTCATAACTCGGGCGCTTTTTACCACCTGTGGCAGGAACATTTTACCTGAGCCGAACAGGTCACCGACCACGTTCATGCCGTCCATCAGCGGACCTTCGATCACCTGAATGGGGCGGTCGAACATCTGGCGGGCTTCTTCGGTGTCTTCTTCAACGTAAGAGTTGATGCCTTTAACGAGTGCGTGAGTCAGACGTTCAGCGACGGGCAGGGAACGCCACTCTTCGCTCTCTTTCTCTTGAACAGAACCGTCGCCGCGGTACTTTTCAGCAATTTCGAGAAGGCGGTCGGTACCGTCTTCGCGCTTGTTAAGAATGACGTCCTCAACGCGATCTTTCAGCTCGGCTGGCAAGTCGTCGTATACCGCTAACTGGCCGGCATTAACGATACCCATGCTGAGTCCGTTCTGGATGGCGTAGTACAGGAATACCGAGTGAATGGCTTCACGTACCGGCTCGTTGCCACGGAACGAAAAGGACACGTTACTCACGCCGCCGGAGATCTTGGCGTGTGGCAGATTCTCGGTGATGTACTTACAGCTGTTGATGAAATCAACCGCGTAGTTGTTGTGCTCTTCAATCCCTGTGGCAACGGCAAAGATGTTCGGGTCGAAGATGATGTCTTCGGGTGCGAAGCCGACCTTATCAACCAGAACACGATAGGAGCGTTCACAGATTTCGTTCTTACGCTGCTCGGTATCGGCCTGGCCTTTTTCATCAAAGGCCATAACGACAACGGCCGCGCCATAGCGTTTGCAACGCTTGGCTTTCTCAATGAACTCCTCTTCGCCTTCTTTGAGTGAGATGGAGTTAACGATGGCCTTGCCTTGTATGCATTTCAGGCCCGCTTCGATGATCTCCCACTTGGAGGAGTCGACCATCACAGGTACGCGTGCGATATCGGGCTCAGAGGCAATCAGGTTCAGGTAACGAACCATGGCAGCTTCTGAATCAAGCATGCCTTCGTCCATGTTGATGTCGATGATCTGAGCACCGTTCTCAACCTGAAGGCGGGCAATTTCCAGCGCCTCGTCGTAGTTTTCTTCTTTGATCAGGCGTTTGAACCTGGCAGAACCAGTGACGTTGGCGCGCTCGCCGACGTTCACGAACAGGCTGGTTTCATCGAAGTTGAATGGCTCAAGGCCAGACAAGCGGCACGCCGGTTTTATCTCTGGAATCACGCGCGGCTTGTGCTTTTTGACTGCTTCGGCGATGGCCTTGATGTGAGCAGGAGAGGTACCACAGCAGCCACCGATAATGTTCAGAAAGCCGCTGGCAGCGAATTCTTCAACGATTCCTGCCATCTCCGCAGGTGACTGATCGTATTCGCCAAATTCGTTTGGCAGGCCCGCATTCGGGTGTGCTGAGACAAAGCAGTGGGACTTGTTCGACAGCTCTTCAACGTGAGGGCGCAGCTCTTCTGCACCCAAGGCACAATTGAGGCCAATGGTCAGCGGTTTGGCGTGCGCCAGAGAGTTGTAGAAGGCTTCTGCGGTTTGTCCAGACAAGGTACGGCCTGAGGCATCGGTAATGGTGCCAGAGATCATGATCGGCAGTTCTTCACCGCGCTGTTCGAAAACTTCCTGTACCGCAAACACCGCCGCTTTTGCATTCAACGTATCGAAGACGGTCTCGATCAGAATAATGTCGGCGCCTCCGTCCATCAGGCCTTCGGTGGCCTCGATGTATTCTTCAACCAGCTGATCGAAGGTGATAGCGCGATAACCGGGGTCGTTTACGTCTGGTGAAATAGAGCAGGTCTTGCTGGTTGGGCCAAGAACACCGGCAACGTAGCGCGGGATGCCAGTTTCTGCTTCGACCTCGTCGGCCACCTGACGTGCGACTGCCGCGGCTGCTCGGTTCAGTTCAGGTACCAGGTCTTCCATGTCGTAGTCGGCCTGAGATACGCGGGTAGAGTTGAAACTGTTTGTTTCAACAATATCTGCGCCGGCCTCGTAATACTGGCGATGGATGCCTGCGATGATCTCGGGCTGGGTGATCACCAAGAGATCGTTGTTGCCCTTAACATCCTGAGGGATGTCGGCAAAGCGCTCGCCGCGATAGTCCGCTTCTTCCAGCTGATGGCTCTGAATCAGAGTGCCCATGCCGCCGTCCAGAATATGTATACGCTCCTGCATGTTCTTTTTCAGAGTCGTAATTCGTTGTTGGCGCTGTTGAATCAGGTTGTCGTTGTTTGAACTCATAACACTATCGGTTAACTGGCGAAAAATGGCGCCAAATATTACCAGAGTGGATGTGATCTGTCCTGCTTTCGAGTCGATGTGATGTTTTGGATGTAAACCTGAGTGTTTTGCTTGGGTATTTCGTAAGAAGCCCCATATACGTTACAATGTGCGCAAGTTTACGAGGGAGTCATATGACTACATACGTTGAGATTACGCCGGACGCTGAAGAGTACCTGGCTGGCCTTCTGGAAAAACAGACTGTCGAAGGCATGTCTGTGCGCATTTTTATCACGCAGCCGGGTACGCGGCACGCCGAAACTTGCCTGGCCTATTGCCGCCCGGACGAAGTGAACCCGAACGATGTGCTGCAGCAGATGGAGAAGCTCAAGGTATATGTCGAGGCAATGAGCATTCCATACCTCGAAGAGTCAAAAATCGACTTTGCCAAAGACCGTATGGGTGGCCAGCTGACGATTAAGGCGCCTAATGCCAAGATGCCCAAGGTCACTGACGACAGTCCTGTCGAAGAACGCATTAACTACATTCTTTATACTGAGATTAATCCGGGCCTGGCTTCACACGGTGGGGAAGTGTCTCTGGTTGAGCTGACAGACGAGGGTGTTGCCGTTCTGAAGTTTGGCGGTGGTTGCCAGGGCTGTAGTGCGGTTGATATGACACTGAAAGACGGCGTCGAGGCGACGCTGGTGTCAAAAGTACCAGAGATACAGAGTGTGCGCGACGTAACGGACCACACACAGACCGACAACGCCTACTTTAAGTAGGCTGAAAGCGAGTCCTGATGGGCCTTCGGGTTGGGTTGAGGTGTCATGAGGTAACAGAAAGTGTGCTCCAGTGGGCGGCTTCAGTTACCTCGGGTATCACCTATTGCAGCGATTCGAACGTCGCGCCCGCCCGAAACACCTGGGGTGCTATTTCCCTGACGCGGCAAACGCGTATTCTGGCTTGCAAGGGCGTCACTGGCCCACTGCCAGGGGCAAGCACAAAATCAGCCAGATCACCGTTCTTCAGCGCAGTGTGACTTTCGAGTTGAATCCCATGGCTACTGAGATCAATGCACGTCACTTGCTGTGTTACTCCATCGTTGGTGATTAATTGAGCCGGTGCATCAATCTGCATTCTCATGTGGCGACGTTTTTCTTCGTAGGTGCGAGACAGTGTTTGCATGCGGTCCCCTTCGGTAGGCTGCGGTACGTTTCAATGCTACTTCTGAATCCATAGCAGATATCTAGCAGAGTTCATGCCATTGCCTGTTAAGCCGGCAGCGCTTCTGACAATTGCCTCATAATCGTTGCACTGGTTATGAGTTAGAGGTACCGTTCGCCAGATATTCGACGCTGGGGAGAAGCTGATGGCCGCGACCGTGCTGGTCATTGACGATGATTCCACTGTCCGGGACAGTGTGGTTGCGTACCTTGATGACTGCGATTACGACATGCAGTCCGCGGGCAGTGCTCAAGAAGCGCTGGACGCTATAGAAGTTTCCGTGCCAGATGCGGTTGTCTGCGATCTTAAGATGCCGGGCGTGCATGGCATTCAGTTGCTCGAGAAGCTCCGGGAGAACCATCCTGACTTACCGGTGATTGTTGTTTCTGGTGCCGGAGTAATGGACGACGTAGTGCACGCCCTGCGCCTCGGTGCTGCCGACTTTCTGGTCAAACCAATTCTTGACCTGGAAGTGCTTGTGCACTCCTTGCGGAAAGCGCTTAGCCACCAATCTCTTCAGCGTGAAAACAGAGCCTATCGAGAACATCTTGAGGCCACCAATCGTGAATTAAAGCTTGGCCTTGATGAGTTGCGAGCAGACCAGCAAGCAGGTCGCCACGCCCAGCTGCGCATGCTGCCGGAACCCCTGAGTATGGGAGATGTGTCCTGTGAGCATAAGTTGCAGCCATCCCTGATGCTGAGTGGCGATTTTCTTGATTTTATGGAAGTGGACGACGATCGTTTGGCGTTCTACATTGCTGACGTCTCAGGGCATGGGGCATCTTCAGCCTTCGTTACTGTACTTCTTAAGAACCTTACCTACCGACTTAAACGAAACTTTCAGCGTGGCTCAAGTGACGACATCCTGAAACCAGATCTCGTGCTGGCTCGTATTAATAGTGAGCTGCTTGCGTCTGAACTCGACAAACATCTGACGATGTTTTACGGCGTGCTGACGTTATCGACGGGTGTACTCTCGTATTCTGTAGGGGGGCATTTCCCTATGCCTGTGCTTATCAGTGACGGCGAAGCGAAGTTTTTTGAAGGCCGCGGTATGCCGGTTGGATTATTCAAAGATGCAGAGTACAAGTCGATTGATGTTGAGTTGGCCGGTGACTTTTGTCTTATGATGTTTTCCGATGGAATACTGGAAATAATCGATGAACCGTCCTTGAATGATAAAGAAAGTAAGTTGCTGGCGATGGCCAGCGAAGCGGAAGGTAAGTTGGACGCCTTCTGGTCAATTGCAGGCGTTGCCGCGCATGACGAAGTGCCGGACGACATAGCCGTAGCCACAGTGTGTAGAGGTGTTTTATGACATCAGGTGTGGTTGAAGTCGCCTTCGAAGAGGGCGTACATGTTATTCGCCTGAGTGGCGATGTCAGGTTGAATTTGTGCTCTACCCTTGAGCGTTACGTTGATGAATTCCTGGCCCAGGGGCATTTTCACAACGTAATGATCGACCTTTCTGCCGCCGAGGGTATTGATAGTACGACGCTCGGCCAGCTCGCTAAAATCTCTATTCTCTGTCGGGAGCGGTTCGACATAACACCGACAATTAGTAGCCCGAACGAGGGTATCACCCGTATTCTTCTTAGTATGGGGTTCGATCAGGTATTTCACATCGTTGACAATGAAATCGAAGATGATGGTCGTTTTGAGCGCTGGGCTGCGGATGCTGTTGATGAAGAATGCGCGCGCGAGCAGGTGATAGAAGCGCATAAGGTACTGATGAGCCTCAATCACAAAAACGAAGAAACGTTTCGTGAGCTGGTTGATACGCTCGAAGCGGGCCGTTAATCCAATAAACAATAGATATCCTAAAGTAGCGAATAAAAAACTCAGGGGGAAGGTGTGGCTATTAAGCGTGCTGCCGTGATTGGCGGGGGAAGCTTTGGAACTGTGATTGCAAATATTCTGGCCGATAACGGTGTCGAAATACTGCAATGGATGAGAAACGAATCCGTTGCTGACTCGATCAATCAAGAGCATGTGAATCCCGACTATTTGCCGGATACCAAACTCAACCCGGCGTTGAGGGCGACAACCGATCTCAAGGAAGCAGTTGAAGGGGTAGACGTCATTTTTGTGTCCGTTCCCAGTAAGTTTGTGCGTCAGGTTGTTGGTTCTTTTGCTTCCGATCTTAAGCCCGAGCAGGCTCTCGTGAGTACCACAAAAGGCATCGAGCCGGACCGGTTTCTATTGATGAGTCAGGTCCTTGAGGAGTTGTGTCCTGATAATCCAGTAGCTGTCATTAGTGGTCCGAATCTCGCAAAAGAAATCGCAAAGCGTGAGCTTGCAGCAACAGTAATTGCAAGTAGAAACAGTGACTTACGACGAAATCTTCAGGAATCACTTAGCTGCAGTTATTTTCGGGTTTACGCTTCTGACGACCTCTATGGCGTCGAGCTTGGTGGAGCTCTGAAGAATATTTACGCCATTGTGTCGGGCTTTATCGCTGCACTGGGCATGGGTGAGAATACAAAGTCGATGATCATTACGCGATCTTTGGCCGAGATGAGTCGTTTTGCAGAAGCCATGGGGGCCAACCCGCTCACCTTCCTGGGTCTGGCGGGGGTTGGGGATCTTGTGGTGACGTGCATGTCGCCGCTAAGTCGTAACTATCGGGTCGGTTACGCCATTGGTTCTGGACAGTCACTTGAAGAGTCGGTCGACGAGCTGGGTGAAGTTGCAGAAGGTGTGAATACCCTGCGCTATGTCAGGGAAAAAGCTCTGGAACTTGATATATATATGCCTCTGGTAATGGGCGCGTATGAGATTCTCTTTAATCATGCTGATCCTAAAGACGTGGCTAAAGGATTAATGACTGGCGCGTTTGCGTCGGACGTGGAATTTGCTTTGCCCAGTCACAAAATTTAAGGCAACCCCTGTGGTTGCCTGCAACCACAGGAGATGTATGTATGCCTCGGCTCTTCATCTTTCGTCATGGCACGGCAGTGCCCGGAATGGATCTCGATTCGGATCGACCTCTTACGCCTCTGGGCGAAGGCGAGGCCAGGAGCGCAGGGCAGTGGCTGGCGCCTCTGATCTCTGCTGATACCCGCCTGGTTGTCAGCCCTTACCTTCGGGCGCAGCAAACAGCGCTGGCCCTCAACACCCCCTGTGAAACAGAAGTCTGGCCAGGGCTGACACCGTCGGGGGATCCTTCGGCAGTCTCGGAATTCCTCATTGAGGAGACCCGTGATGTGATCGTCGTGTCTCACCTCCCGCTGGTCGGTCGTCTCGCTTCGCTACTCGTTGATGGTCGTGCGCTCGATCAGCCTTGGTCGCCGGCAGAAGGATGGGTTCTCGGTGGAGATGTTTTTGCACCCGGCTGCATGACGGTTGAACAGATCTGGTATCCGGCTCTCGGGAATACGTTTGGTGAGGCATCAAATCACTGAATAAAGGGCCTTTTTCACCTTGAGGTCCTGCATTCGGCAGGGTAGTGTCTGGCGTTTGTTTATTTCTAAAGCGACAGGCTATGACCCAAGCGTTACATATTGCCCACGCCAACGGCTTCACTGGCGGAACCTATAATGTTCTGGCAGACCGTCTTTCTGCACACTATCGTGTCGACGCCATAAATCAGATTGCGCATAACCCCAAGTACCCGGTGACGGATAACTGGAATCATCTCGTTCAGGAATTGATACATCATTTCGAAACTCAGTTCAGTCAGCCTGTGATTGCCGTGGGGCACTCGCTCGGAGGTGTGCTGAGCCTACTGGTAGCGCTGCGGCGCCCAGATCTCGTTAAGGCGCTTATCATCCTCGATTCACCAGTCATGCCTGCCTGGCAAGCGCACGGTATGCGATTTCTTAAATTGACGCGACTCAATGAAAGGCTTTTTCCGATTCGCAGGATTGAAGAACGTAAAACGCAATGGGCCGACTTCGATGATGCGCGAGAGTACTTCTCGGGTAAATCTTTGATGAGAAACTTTGATTCGAGATGTCTTGATGATTACATCCGCAGCGGGACCCGCGAAGAGGATGGTGTGCTTAAGTTGACCTACGACCCGCAACTTGAGGCCAATATATGGCGTACCATTCCTCACAATATACACTCGCGAGTTAAAGGAAAGTTAAAGGTGCCTGCGGCAGTCATTGGCGGAAAGAGCAGTGAGTACTTTAAACCCGTCAATGGTGCCTACATGAAAGCCATCGGCATGAAGCTTAAGTGGATCGAAGGGTCGCACATGTTTCCGCTGGAAAACCCCGAACCTACCGCTGATCTGATTCATCATACAATCCGGGAGTTGCTGGGTGGCCGCTGAATTACAAGATGCCCCGTTGGCAGGCTTGCAGTGGAGTGGGAGTGGTGAAGCCTGCAAAGGCGGAGAGAGAGTTCTTTGCCTTCACGGGTGGCTGGATAATGCGGCAAGCTTCTCGTTGCTGGCTGAACGGCTCACGCAAGGTGCCGACGGTAATACCACGGTCGCGATAGATCTTCCCGGCCACGGAAAGTCTGGTTGGCATTCGCCTGGTCAGGGGTATCCTATATGGGGTTATACCCACGAGCTGAAAACCGTAATCGATACCATGGCGTCTCCAGTTGATTTGGTGGCTCATTCGTTGGGTGGGTCACTAGCACTGTGCCTTGCCGCTGCATTCCCTGAAACGGTCCGCTCGATCGCTCTATTGGACGCTCCTGGCCCCATGGTGACACCCGAAAATCAGATCGCATCGCAACTGCGTGACGGTGTGCTGTCTCGCGATAAGTTGCGTCCCTCACGCCAGTTTTCATCGATAGCAGACGCTGTTGCTGCCAGAAAAAAAGCAACCCCTGAGCTTAGCGAAAGTGCACTGACGATATTGGTAGAACGCAATCTGGCTAAGTGCGAATCCCATTTCGAGTGGCGTACCGATCCTCAATTAAAGCTGACTTCTGACCTGCGTCTGAGCGAGACCCAGGTAGAGCACCTGATGCGCGCCGTAAAGTGCCCGGTGTTGAGCATTCGGGCAGAAAGCGGCCTTCTGCCACTGAAGTTCTTTGAACATCGAATGGGATACCTGCAAAATGTCGACTCGTTGCAATTGCCAGGTCATCACCACTTTCACCTGGAAGAAGAGACTGCTCCGGCCATTGCTGACGCGATATTAACTTTCTGGAAAGGACTCTGATGAACGCCTCCGTAGTTAAGCAGGCAATCTGGTTTGTTGTACTTATTTCCGCACTGCTTGCCGCGCTTGCGACCGGCTGGATGCTGCATAAGCCGGCCGATTACGGTTACAGCTTCTGGTACGACCAGATGGACATCCGCGGGCATATCGACAAGTACGGCCCTAAAAACCGCTATATTCGTGGCTTTGACGATCTTTCGCGGGAGCAGCATCTTGAACTGTTCGGCGGTATCGTTGATGCCGTGCATAACCAGGGCAGAGGGTTAGCAGAGCTTGAATTTACCGACAGTCGTGGCCGCACAAAACCATTATTGAGAAAGCCCGAAATTGTTCATCTGCAGGACGTTGCCAACCTGATTGATGTGCTGTCAGTGGCGGGTGCGGTCAGCCTGTTAATCGCAGCAATCGGTACCTTTATGCTGATACGGCGTCGTATCCCCATTCAATGGAAGCAACAGGGTCTCTTGCTCGGCGGACTTCTGGGGGCGGTTGCTCTTGTGCTTTTGATTGCTGGCCCGAAAGCCGTCTTTTATCAGCTTCATGTCTGGATCTTCCCGGATGACCATCAATGGTTCTTTTACTATCAGGAATCGCTGATGAGCACCATGATGAAGGCCCCGGATTTGTTCGGTGGGATAGGGGCGACGATTGGTTTTGTTGGTTTTGGGCTTTATCTGGCGTACCTGGTGATTTTACATCGCTTTCTGAGGCGAGGTTGATTTGCGAAAAAAGAGCGTGCTGAGTTTCCTGATACTAGCTCTTATACCCTGCGTGATATTGCTTGTGTTGCTGGTTGTAGTGAGTTTGGTGTTTGGAGTGGGAGTCGGTGCCGCGTCATGGGCTTATCTTACTGTATTTTCGATCGTCGCAATTCCGACAACCCTCTTGCCTTCAGTGATAATTACAGGACTTCTGATCTTTGGGGATTTTAATGATCAGGTTGGCAAAGACTCGTTGGGGCTGAAATTGCTATGGTTTATTTGTCTTGTTGGCTCTCTGCTTCTGACGTATGTCGCCTGTTTCGAATTTGTGCTGGGCAATGAGGACCCCAGTGATGGTGCGCTCATCACAATGACCATCATGCTCCATATATCGACGAGCCCTGTATGGTTAATATGCAATCTCGCCTGGTATCATTTCTTGCCTGCTTTTACACAAACTAGAGAGTGACCAGTGGCGCTTTTGTCTTAGTCGGGCCAAATGATTCGCGCAGAGTCGGCAGGCCTGATTCTCAGTTTTTGCTATAGTTCGCGGCTCGAATGATTTACTAAAAAAGGAGTTGTGGTGATTTTCGATACGATGCAGTTCAGATTTTCCTGGCGTCCTTATCAGCAGCGTGTGTTGCAAGCAATTGATGATCATCCGGATGACAAACGACTGCATATTGTTGCTGCCCCGGGTGCCGGTAAAACCGTCCTGGGTCTGGAAGTGTTCCGGAAATTGCGTCGCCCGACACTGGTGCTTTCGCCCACCCGTATTATCAGGGATCAGTGGATACGTCGCCTCACGGATTTTGGGGTGGAAGGTGAACCGTTCGATCTTCACTGGATAAGTACTGATCTATCCCGGCCTGCTCTGTTGACGTCTGCGACTTATCAGGCAGTGCATGTAAAAGCCGTGAGGCAGGGTGCACAGGTTCCACCTGATGATGAGCCTGAACCGCCTGAGACTGACGATCAGTCATCTATCCCTGATGCTAAGGCGCTACCCCTGATGCTAAGGCGCTACTGGCTGTGATTGCTCAAGGCGGCATAGAGGTTGTCGTTTTGGACGAGGCACACCATCTTACAGCCGAGTGGTGGAAAGCTTTGAAAGCTGTTGTTACCTCGGTTCCTGAAATCGTTCTCGTGTCACTTACAGCGACAACTGGTCAAGTTGAATCGGTTTGGCTTGCTTTTGGACGACCGGGTGTAATTCGGCAATACCCTTTAAGACTTTTTTCACATGAGGGGCTTTGGTGGGATCAGGGAAGCCCTGATCAAGATGCCAAGCTGCCAAACCGGCTAGTCGTTGACGCAGTGTATTCACGGACAATGTATTGGCATAATCCACCAGATACCTCGCCACACTGTCGGCCGTTGCAGGAAGAAAGCCACCCCAATGACTTTCAAAATGTTCAATCGCCGCACGGTAACTTAACCGAGTGTTATCGCTCGGATGTAGTGATCTACATCTGTCATGCCTATTTCCTTGTACCGCTTGGCGAGCGCTCGTTCCTTGTACCGCTTGGCGAGCGCTCGGGTTTTGGTAGTAACTCTCCCAATATCCCGCACTGGTCGACCGATCTCGCGTTGCCGCATTTAAGCCGTAGCTGCTTGAGGTCGCCATGAAGCTTTTGTAAGTCCTCGATACGAGACTCTGCAACGAGCAGGTGCGTATCAATCATCTCATTTACCGCCTCGCACGGCGTCTCCGGCGAGTTTTGTAACGATACCAGGTGTTTAATTTCGCTTAAGGTCAGGTCCAGCGCACGGCAGTTTTTGATGAAAGACAGTTTTTCTAATACCACACTGTTATACAAACGAAAGTTTCCTTCGGTACGCTCAGGCGCCGAAATTAAGCCTTCTTTCTCGTAGTAGCGAATTGTCTGGATCGAGCATCCACTGCGTTTTGCCAGCTCACCAATTTTCATCTTTCTTTAACCCGCCTCTTGACTCTATAGTTACTACAGAGTTTACACTTTCTATTAATGTATAAACAAGAGCCAGCTATGACTGAAGACTCGAAGACTTGTGGTTGCAATGCCAGTCAAGACACGTCATTGCAACCTGAATCGCAAGCAGAAAGTGATGCTCAGGCTGAAATGAGCCACCTGAGCGTATTTGACGTTCCTAAGATGGATTGCCCATCCGAAGAGAACTTGATTCGTACGGCTTTTGCTAGCTTTGAAGCAACCGTCGTCTTCGAATTCGACTTGCCCGGACGCAAGGTGCATATATATCACCCTAATATGGCGGATAAAGTGGAAAAAGCCATGAAGTCTGTTGGCCTCGGGGCAAGCTTGGTCTCATTCGAGTCAGTAGATCACAATGCGGTTCAGGCTGCCTTGGAAGTCACAACAATCAATGAAACGCGGGAGGCTCAGGCATTAAAGTGGCTGCTGGCCATTAATGCCTTCATGTTTGTACTTGAGCTCGGCGTGGGCATTGTGGCGCAATCTACAGGGCTTATCGCCGACTCACTGGATATGTTCGCCGATGCGGCGGTCTACGGCGTGTCGCTATATGCAGTGGGCAAGGCGGCCAAGTTTAAACTCAAAGCGGCTCACTTTTCGGGTTGGCTGCAGATTGCACTTGCTCTGGGTGTTCTATCGGAGGTTGCCAGACGCTTTTTATATGGAAGTGAACCGGTCTCGGTGCTCATGATGAGCTTTGGCGCCGTGGCCTTGATAGCAAATATTACCTGTCTCTTGTTGATCTTCAAATCGCGAAACCAAGGCTCCCATATGAAAGCGAGCTGGATATTTTCTGCCAATGACGTGTTGGCCAATGCGGGCGTGATAACAGCGGGAGTTCTAGTGGCGGTGACAGGGTCTCAAATGCCAGATTTGGTCATCGGCCTATTAATAGCAGGCCTGGTTATGTGGGGGGCGGTTCGCATCTTGCGACTGAATTAAACGCGATATGGTCAATACAATCCGACAACTACTCACCAATAAGCCATTGATGCTATTGCTCATCAGTGGCGTGCTCTGCGCTTGCGTTAGCAACAATCGGCCAAACAATATTACTTCTATTGGTATCGAGGACTTAACTCAAAAAAAGGCAGTGAATGCCATTATTTTTGACAATTTAAGCCCCGTAGTACAGGAAAAAACAAACAATTTCGATCAAGCGGCCAAAGATATAACCAATGCTTTAAAGGAACAAGCCAAGGCCAATAAAATACGCCTAAATAACACAGCCACATATACTGGGGATTGGCTCGATGTTGCCGATCTGCATTTCAATGACGCAGACTATAACTGGACCCTAAGGTTTTGGGACTCAAACCTACCTAAGTTAGGATTTCAAAACTTTTCAACAGACATAGATTCCTCCATCGAGGTGCATTTCCGCTATTGCAAGGAACGAACGATACAATTTGCGAATATTTCGGAATTTCAATTATCGAAAGATCGCGAATATTGGCTAAAACATTTTTACCCTGCAGCGATACACAGCCTGTATTTATTGATGAAAGGCAATATAGAACTAGCACCCATTCAAGTAAAAGCTTATGGCGGCAGGTTGGTTAGCGGCACAAAACTTGGTTAGAGTGAACACTTCATCTTTGTGTTAAATCGCGAGACAGAAATATTTATTGTTCCCAAGTTAAATGTGAATTCTTGACATCCTATTGTGTATGTTTTAATCGAAATCTAGTGGCAGTCCTGATGGTAAAACCCACCCTAATATATTTGATGCTCGTATTGACGGTTTTTCAGTCAAGTATCGCTATGGGGGATGTAGACCAGATAACACAGTCAGGCTCTGATAATTTTTCAATTAATAATATTCTAATTGGGCTCGGCGAGATTGATCCGCCTGAAACAAATATTGATCCGCTTGAAGAGGAGCACGATTGCAGTCACTGCAGCCTTTGCCATGGACATGGTTGTCCCGTGATTTTAGTTAAAACGTTGAGTTTTACGTTTCAAAAAGCACGAACAAATGTCCCTGATTATCGTAAACGCATCTCCTCTGAAGTGCCTAGTCCTCTCTTACGCCCTCCTATCTTACGATCTTAATTAAACAAACTATTCACTCCGCTAACGCGGAATAGATTGACTTAATCAGGATCATTTTATGCGAATTAACCCACTTAATCGGTGTCGGGCGATTTGCCTGTCAGCTATAGTTTTGGTCGCCGGTATATCCGCGTCTCCTAGCTATGCAAGTACTGACCCCGCTCTTACATTAAAAGACGCCATTGCCCAGACGCTAGAACGGAACCCGCAGCTATATCAGTACACCCTCGCTACTGAAATATTTGAAGCTCGAAAGCAAACCCACTCTTTGCGTCCAGCAATAGAACTCGAACTCGAAGTAGAAAACTTTGCGGGATCCGGCGATACCCAAGGGTTTGACGGTGCAGAAACCACACTACAACTCTCATCGGTTATTGAACTAGGGAGCAAGCGCAAGGCGCGTATGTCCCTAGTAGATGCTCGAATCAATAAAAATCATTGGGAACAGCAAGCGGCCACATTGGATGTCTTGGGTCAACTGACCCAAGTATTTATCGAAGGCTTGTCAACGCAGGCAAATATCGACCTTGCTAACAACTCATTGAATCTGTCGCGATCACTGTTCAAGGCCGTACAAACACGAGCCAGGCAAGGCGCGACACCTGAAGCCGAGGTTATGCGTGCGCAGGCTGCCGTCATTCGGGCGGAGCTTCAATTAGCGGCGTTGACCTCAAAGCTTCAACGACAAAAAATACTGCTGGCACGTTTTTGGGGCGAGACATCTCCCGAATTTAGTCACCTAAATGGAAATTTATTCGAATCTGGTAAGAGCGAGAGTTTCGATCAGCTTTATGCGCGCATTAAGACATCGCCTTCTCTTCAGGTATTTGCGAGTGATGCACGAATAAAAGATGCGGAAGTCACGTTAGCTCGCGCAAGTGGTCGCAGCGATATTACCTGGCGTGCAGGTGTTAGGCGCTTTGAAGATACCGGTGATTCTGCGTTAACCGCTGGCCTGTCAATGCCGCTGTTTGCATCCAAGCGAAACCGAGGTGAAGTTAAAGCCGCACTCGCTGAACGCAACGCCACTGAGTATGCCAAGCAAGACTCCCTCCTGCGTTTGCATGCAAAACTCTTCGAAGCTTGGTCTCTACGAAACCAAAACATGGACGCTGTGATGAAGATGGAAGACACGGCCATCCCCGCTCTGGAAAAGGCATTTCAATTAACCAAAAAAGCGTATGAAAACGGACGATATCGATATCAAGATCTCGTCGCAGCACAGGAAGAGTTACTCGCGACAAAACAAGCCCTTATTGATGCCGCCACGAATGTGCAGATAAGCCAGGTACTGATCGAACAGTTAACCGGTGCATCGATCTCTGAATAAACCGTTTTGAA
Organism: Thalassolituus sp. UBA3500; assembly: GCF_002377545.1. Lineage (NCBI taxonomy): Bacteria > Pseudomonadati > Pseudomonadota > Gammaproteobacteria > Oceanospirillales > Oceanospirillaceae > Thalassolituus > Thalassolituus sp. UBA3500. The sequence continues at coordinate 47,325 of NZ_DFQB01000027.1, forward strand.
CAATTTAAATGACCCATCAATACATGGATCAAACAGGACTAACAATGAATAAATACTTACTCACACTATTTCTATTGCTTGGCGTTTTAGCGCCGATTCAAAGCACCTTGGCGGATGACGACGATGATGAATATGAAGAAATCAGTCGAATTAACGACGAGTTATCTACCAAGGTAGGCATTGTTACCGCAAAAGCAACTGCCGGGACAATCAGTCAAACCGTTACCGTCTATGGGAACGTGACACAAGCGCCTGAGAACAGTCACGAAATTTATGCGCGTTTCCCCGGCATTATCAAATCAGTCAATGTTGTAATCGGTGATACCGTTAAAAAAGGGGATCGCATCGCGACCATTGAGTCAAATGAAAGCTTAAAAAGCTATCCAATACACGCTCCGGCATCCGGGGTTATTGTGCAACGCCACGCGAACCCAGGTGAACCGACACAACAACGGCGGTTATTGACGATTACCAACTTGGATACGGTGTGGATAGAGTTCCGTATTTACCCGGAAAAGCAGGCAAAAGTGAGCGCGGGACAGCCTGTTTCTATCACCATCAACGATAAGACTATTCGTTCCGATGTAGCCCACCTAATACCGGCTGAAGATAAACCATACGTACTTGCGCGCGTCAAGCTTGATAACGATGAATTAAGGCTTTCTCCAGGTCTGCTTGCCAAAGGGAAAATACATACCAATGAATTTGACGTTTCTTTGGTGGTGACGAAAGACGCCGTACAAGAATTGGGGGAACGATTAGGCGTGTTTGTTAAAGAAGGTGAAGCTTATGAGTTTGCGCCTTTGGTACTAGGGAAATCCGACGACAATTTCATTGAGGTTGTTTCAGGACTGGAACATGGGGCCGAATATGTTTCAGAAAATAGCTACTTAATCAAAGCGGATATTTTGAAATCCGAAGCTGAAGACGACGACTAGGGGTGCATTATGATTGAATCAATTTTGCGCCTCGCGATAGAGAGGCGTTTTCTATTTTTAAGTTTTATTTTGGTGATTGTTGGTATTGGCGTGTGGAGTTATCAAAAACTTCCCATCGATGCAGTACCGGATATCACCAATGTACAGGTACAAATTAATACCTCGGCACCAGGCTATTCGCCTCTGGAGGCGGAACAACGGATCACCTATCCCGTTGAGACGGCTCTTGCCGGCTTGCCCAAGCTTTCGCACACGCGTTCTTTATCTCGCTATGGCTTATCTCAAGTCACGGTGGTATTTGAAGAAGGCACCGATATCTATTTCGCTAGAAACCTGATTAATGCGCGCCTTGGTGCGATTAAAAGTGTGTTACCTGCAGGGCTAGAGCCAGAGATGGGCCCCATATCAACGGGCCTTGGTGAGATATTTATGTATACGGTTCAAGCAGATCCGTCTGCGCGCATGAGTAATGGCGAGCCGTATACAGCCACTGCGTTACGAGAGATTCAGGACTGGATTATTAAACCTCAGCTCGCCCAAGTAAAAGGCGTCATCGAAGTTAACAGTATTGGCGGATACAACAAGCAATACCATGTGCTACCAAACCCGGAAAAACTGTTATACCACCAGGTCAGTCTCGAAGATGTTGCTGATGCCCTACGGTCAAATAACGATAACCGAGGTGCCGGCTACATCGAAGCCAATGGTCAGCAACTATTGGTTCGTTCTCAAGGTCAATTAGCCACGATTGAAGAGATTCGTCAGGTCATCATCAAACAAAATGATGGTGTGCCTGTGAAAATAGATGATGTCGCAGAAGTTGCGATAGGCAAGGAACTCCGTACCGGTGCCGCAACGCGAAATGGTGTGGAGACAGTGCTGGGAACCGCCATGATGTTGATAGGCGAGAACTCTCGTACTGTTGCTCGAGATGTCGCGCTTAAACTGGCGGATATACAAGCCTCGCTGCCAGAAGGCGTTATTGCGGAAGCGGTATACGATCGCACAAGCCTGGTTGATAAGGCCGTTAAGACAGTAAGCAAAAATTTATTAGAAGGCGCGCTACTCGTTATTGTTGTGTTATTTGTATTGCTGGGGAATATACGTGCTGCACTTATCACCGCTGCAGTCATTCCTTTGGCGATGCTGATGACGATAACCGGCATGGTAAAAACGGGCGTGTCAGCCAATTTAATGAGCTTGGGAGCGCTCGATTTTGGTTTGATTGTCGATGGCGCTGTAATTATCGTTGAAAATTGTATTCGACGCTTGGCTGAAGCACAGCATCAGAGTGGACGGCAAGATCTTCGTGAACGATTGAATACGGTATTTGAAGCTACATCCGAAGTGATACGCCCAAGCCTGTTCGGTGTCGCCATCATTACCATCGTCTACATCCCGATATTTAGCTTGACTGGCGTTGAAGGAAAAATGTTCCACCCGATGGCTGCGACCGTCGTGATGGCGCTAATTTCTGCCATGATATTGTCGTTAACGCTGGTTCCTGCAGCCGTCGCGGTGATTATGAATGGAAAAATTAGTGAAAAAGAAAGCGTCGTCATCAGCGCAGCCAAATCTGTTTATCGTCCGTTACTGCTTGCCACACTCAAGTTTCGCTGGGTAGTCGTCTCAGGTGCTGCTCTACTTGTGGCGTTCAGCATTTGGCTGGCGACCACTCTAGGTTCAGAATTTGTGCCGCAATTAAACGAAGGTGACATTGCTCTTCAAGCGCTACGCATACCCGGTACAGGCTTGGAACAATCTGTCGAAATGCAGGAGGTTCTGGAACAGCGCATTAAAGCGTTTCCGGAGGTCGATAAAGTCTTTGCTCGAATAGGCACACCAGAAGTGGCCACTGATCCCATGCCGCCAAGTATTGCTGATATGTTTGTGATTCTAAAACCCAGGAATGAATGGGCAGAACCATCAAAAACAAAGAATGAATTACTTGAAGAAATTGAAGAAGCGCTGTGGCAACTACCCGGTAATAATTATGAATTTACCCAACC
>NZ_DFQB01000027.1:50563-51132 GCF_002377545.1 Thalassolituus sp. UBA3500
TAATAATTATGAATTTACCCAACCCATACAAATGCGTTTTAACGAACTCATTTCGGGTGTGCGAGCAGATCTAGGAATAAAGATTTTTGGTGATGACCTGGACCAACTGACCCTTACCGCAAAAGACATCCTACAGGTTGTAAGCAAGATTGAAGGCGCGGCCGATGTCCGAATGGAGCAAGTTGAGGGGTTACCATCGTTATCAGTAAGTCCTAAACGAGAAACGCTCGGTCGCTATGGTTTGAATGTGATTCAACTACAGGATTGGATTGCTGCAGCAATAGGTGGCGAATCAGCGGGTGTTTTATACGAAGGAGATCGTCGCTTCGAGCTGATCGTGCGCCTTCCCGAGTTGCTCAGACGGGATATCGAAGGACTGAAATCCTTACCTGTTCCTCTTCCCAGCGGCGACTATGTCCCTCTGGAAGAAGTGGCTTCTCTCACTATTGCGCCTTCTCCGGCACAAATTAGTCGAGAAAATGGGAAACGACGTGTTGTGGTAACAGCAAACGTGCGCGGGCGAGACCTGGGAAGTTTTGTTAGTGAGGTAAAAAAGGAAATTCACGAAC
>NZ_DFQB01000006.1:0-3057 GCF_002377545.1 Thalassolituus sp. UBA3500
CGCCCCGGCCCGCCTCAGAGGTTCCCAGGTATAGCGGGTTGAGGTTGAACCACCGGTAGCCTGAAACTGCAGCAGGGTGTCGGTATACAGCTCGGCATCGGGTGGTGCCTCTTGCAGGTCAATCTGGTCAAGCCCGACTTCCAGCTCCTCGGCGACCATCATGGCAATACCAGTGTGAATGCCCTGCCCCATCTCGATTTTGGGCGAGATCACCGCAACCCGGCCGTCATGACCCACCCGGACAAAGGCACCGAAACCTTTGGCAAAACGGTCACCCAGGGCGCCCTTTTGGGTGGCGACGGCCGCTGCGGCGGCGCTTTTGGGCGCAAACGGCGGCAGCCAGGCGCCTACCATAAGCCCGCCCATGGCCGCGGTGCTGCCTTTCAGAAACTGCCGGCGGGATACGCTTTCCTGTGTCAGATGGTTATCGCTCATGGTTGCCAGACTCCTACACTCTCGCTGACGTCCTGAATGGCACTGCGAATCCGGGTGTACGTAGCACAACGGCAGATGTTGCCCGCCATCGCCTGGTCAATCGCGTGATCGTCGATGCGGTTGTTGTTGGCCAGCAACGCCACCGCAGACATAATCTGGCCAGACTGGCAATACCCGCACTGGGCAACCTCATGATCGAGCCAGGCACGCTGGACCTTTTGCGCCAGCGGTTGCTCGCCGATGGCCTCAATGGTGGTGATCTCGCGGCCCGAGACATCGCCCACCGGCATGACACAGGAACGGATAGGCTGGCCATCCATATGGACCGTACAGGCGCCACACTGGGCAATCCCGCAGCCGAACTTGGTACCCGTCAGTTTGAGAATGTCCCGCAACACCCAGAGCAATGGCATGTCACCGGGCACATCCACAACATGGGTCTGATTGTTTACTTTCACCGTCTGCATGGTGCCCTCTTGTCGCCATTAAATCTAAAAGATATCAAACCGATAGATTAGACCGGTCGTATAGTGCCGTCAAGAAACAGCTCAAGATAAGGTCCTAACATCACGTTAAATGATGAACGTCAACAAAAGCAGAGAAATGAACAACCCGATAATGGCGGCTACGGGCGACGACCCTTGCCGTGCTTGCGAGGGATTAGCCAAACAGCGCTTCAACGCTTTTAGAAAGCGTTTTGGGGTGAAGATATTTTTTTTATAGTTTGTCCGAAAAAATCTGAGCGTAGCCTCTGGCATGCTCCTCCGATCAAACCGATACCAGAGCTTTAATACGCCCAGCAAGTCTCTCTTTCGTGCCCAGCTTCCGATAGAACGAGGGAGCAGATACAGAGGAAGAGCAGATCCAAAATCGATTATTTTGGGATCCCCGGAAGTCGAGCACAATACGTTACCAGAATTACCCAGGTCCAGATGGACAATGCCGTACCGGTGCAACTGCTGCACAGATGCGTATAGCTTCACGAAGAAATCTTCAGGAATCGCTGATTGTCTGAAGGCATCTTTCAAACCGATGCCATCGATATATCGATATGTGATCGTCCACGGATCGTCAGAACAACGGCTTGCCAAACTGGGGGTGAACGCGGTTCCATCCGCCCTGATGAGCATTCGGTATTCATGATTCGCCAACAGACGAAAATACCATGATAAAGGAAACACTCCGTTAGGGTATTTCTTCATCACTCGCTTATCACCATTCTGGCTGTGAATCACTGCAGTGACGGGCTTATACCAGCGCCTGGGAAACCTCCCCTCTTCCTCACCAGCTTGGTTACGCAAATCAATACACTCTAGAAGGTCAGTACTATGAATACTCATCGGTCATTTCCTTAACGGACGTGAACTCCAACGATGCAGCAGATGAGAGGCTAAAATTCAAACTATTGAACGTGCCGATCTACTATTGTTGATTGATTATCAAGGAATGATTTTCATATGAATAATTACTGCGCTATATGCCTACCATCATCTGAAATGATGAATTTTGCTGAAAGTATGATTTCGCCCTCTTCGTACATCGAGACTTAAAACAACCAAATCCCCTTCCGATTCGGAAGAGGATTTGCGTGGGACATTGTTTAAAGCTGTTCAGTAACCCTTTCTCTGGAGAGGGAATCGGAATGGGACTCAACAGTCGGATAGTCGGTATATCCTTTATCAGTTCCACCGTACATCGTTGTCGGATCTACATCGTTCCAGGGCAAGCCCTTCCGAATTCGATCAGGTAGATCAGGATTCGCTATGAACGGTTTACCAAAAGCGAACAGATCACCATAACCTGCCTCAAGCATGCGAATTGCTTTTTCAGGCGTGTAACGGCCAGCAAAAATCAAAACACCGCTGAACGCGTTTCGCAGAGCCACGCAGAAACTTTCCGGAAGCTCTGGTGCGTTGTCCCAATCCGCTTCGGCAATAGAGATATAGGCCACCCCCCGCTTCTCCAGAACCTTTGCAGCCTCCAGATAAGTTTCATGCGGGTCTGATTCAACCAGCCCCAGATATACTCGTTCCTCCTCGGTACTCTCGAACAATGGAGCAAAACGCACCCCAAGGCGCTCCGCGCCTACCTCTGCAGAAATAGCAGACACGATTTCCTCAAGAAACCGGAGTCTGTTTTTCAGGCTTCCGCCGTACTGGTCGGTCCGGTGATTTGAATGCTCCGAGATAAACTGATTGACCAGATAGCCATTAGCACTATGAATTTCTACCCCATCAAAACCGGCCTCAATAGCGTTACGAGCTGCACGCGCATACATAGCAACTAATTCCTGCACCTCCGCCGTGGTTAACTCACGAGGCTCGTCAGGATCTGCCAACGCGCCCGTCCCAGGCCCTGTTTCAACAAAAACTTTTACGCCTTCAGCGCGAATCGCGGATGGGGCAACAGGTGCCTGCCCATCAGGCTGCAGCGAACGATGGGAAACCCGTCCTACGTGCCACAATTGACAAAAAATTGTGCCACCCTGACTATGAACAGCGCGGGTCACTTTTTTCCAGCCCTCGATCTGTTCTGCGGTAAAGATACCTGGAGTCCAGGCATAGCCTTGACCTCGCGGCTCAATCTGCACGCCTTCGGTTACCATAAAACCGGCTGTGGCTC
>NZ_DFQB01000006.1:3354-6731 GCF_002377545.1 Thalassolituus sp. UBA3500
TAAAACCGGCTGTGGCTCGCTGAGCGTAGTAGGTGGCCATGAGATCATTTGGAATGTTTCCGGGCTGCGTACTTCTTGATCGCGTCAAAGGGGGCAAAACAATACGATTTTTCAGATTTAAACGGCCCAATTTCACCGACTCAAAAAGAGAACTTACATTCATCACTTTAATTCCTCTCAGGTATGTTTCTAATGTTGCTTTAGGGTCTCTCTAAAAGCCCCTAGAACAGGCCGTACGTGGACTCATTCAAACTGATGATTATGTTTTTCTTCTCGGTGTAGCTTTCGAGCATCATCTTGTGAGTTTCGCGGCCAATACCAGATTTTTTATATCCACCAAAGGGTGCGTGCGCGGGCAATTCGTGATAAGTGTTGACCCACATCCGTCCAGTTTTAATTGCACGAGCTACTCGCAGGGCCCGATTGATGTCCTGAGTCCAGACGGCCCCGGCCAAGCCATAATCGGATTCATTCGCCAACGCGATAACATCAGCTTCATCCTCAAATGGCATAACCACCAACACTGGGCCGAAAATCTCTTCCTGGGCCACTGACATATCGTTTGATACATCCGTAATGATGGTCGGCGCGATAAAACTTCCGCGGCCCAGCGCCCCACCGGTCAAGCGCTTTCCACCGGTAAGAACATTGAGGCCTTCCTGCGACGCCAGGTCGACATACCACAGAATCCTCGCCATCTGCTGTTCACTGACCTGGCTTCCCATTTGGGTTTGAGGATCCAAAGGATCTCCTACTCTGATTTGTTCAAAACGCTCTTTTAGCGCTCCAATGAATTTTTCAAAGATGGAGTGATGAACGAATAAACGGGCCCCTGCCTCACAGACCTCTCCCTGATTGAGAAGAATAGAGAGAGCAGCTCCTTCCAGGGCTTTCTCCAGGTTGGCATCGGGAAACACGATGTTGGCTGATTTACCGCCCAACTCCAGAGTGGCCGGGATCAGCTTTTCTGCCGCAGCCTTCGCCACGCGGTACCCAACCGCCGTCGATCCCGTAAAAGCAAGTTTATCCACGTCTGGGTGATCAAGAAGAGCTTGTCCCGCTTCTGCACCCTGACCGGTAACAATATTTACGACTCCTGGTGGCAGTACATCATTGAGAATTTCACCCAATGTAAGAAGGGTTATAGACGTCATCTCGGATGGCTTGATGACAACAGTATTTCCAGCTGCAAGCGCGGGCGCTAATTTCCAGGCTGCCATCAATAGCGGAAAATTCCAGGGAATGATTTGGCCAACCACACCAACAGGTTCATTTAACACCAGGCTCAATGTGTTGTTATCGAGCTGCACAGCTTCATCGCTGTGAGAACGAATCACACCGGCAAAATACCGAAAATGATCAATCGCCAGGGGGACGTCAATCTGTCTGGTTTCTCGGACCGGCTTGCCATTGTCAAGCGTCTCAAGGATTGCAAACTCTTCTGCTCGCGCTTCGAGTCTGCTCGCAATTGCAAGCAACGCCTGTTGACGCTCCTGGGGAGATGTTTGACCCCAAACAGCCAGCGCTTTACGCGCTGATTTCACTGCAGCATCAACATCTTCTTTGTTGGCCATCGGTATGTTGGTCAACACGGCGCCTGTAGCCGGGTTAATCGAAGGAGAAGAACGTCCAGACAGACTTGTCACCCATCGCCCGTCAATGAACATCTTATAGTCGGTCTTTATTGACCGTTGAACTAGTTCGCTATCAGTACTATGACTCATGAAATGCTCTCACCTTATCGCTGCATAGGATCAACGCGTCACCCACAACAGACCGATGTCTAGATTCCAGGCCGCTGGGTGGCGAGTCATGACAAGAGCATGCTATGCGGATAAAATAACAAATAGAAACAGTATTTGTTGGTTAGAGATACAATTATGAGTGATATTAGCCGAGTCGACCTGAAGCAGCTGCGAGTGTTCAAAATTCTGTTAAAAGAGAGGAGTGTCACACGAGCCGCGAGTCAGATGGGCATGACCCAACAAGCCGTCAGCGCTCAGCTCAGCAAACTCAGAGATGCCTTTCAGGATCGACTGTTCATACGATCCGGACAAGGGGTCATACCCACGCCACTTGCTGAACAGCTAGAACCACGAGTTAACGCTGTTTTCGAGAGTATTGATCGTTTGATGGCGCCTGACGACTTCAATCCGACCACTGTGGAAGCGACCTACGTGATCTCAGCGACGGATTACGCTGTAGCGGTTGTATTGCCAAGACTGATGATGAAGTTACGAAAGCTGGCACCGGGATTGAAGTTAATCGTGCGAGATTTTGAAAGTGATCGACTCTATGCGTTACTGGCATCGGGAGACGTGGACCTCGCGCTGACTTTTCCGGCATTTGTTCCTGAAAGCTGTCAGACACAATGGCTTTTTTCAGAGCACCATGTCTGCGTAACCCGAAAGGATTCTCCCTTGCTCGCCCGACCACTTACGATAGGCGACGTTGCCGGACTGCCCCAACTCATTGTCTCTCCGACACGAGCCAACCTGATCGGCTCAGCCGATGAGTGGTTTGCCAGTAATGGCTATAAACGCAATGTCGTTATGTCTGTCCCAAGCTTCTCTGCCGCACCGGTTTGCGTGGCATCAACCGACTGCATCGCATTCCTACCATCACGCATTTTGCCAAACCCACTGGTGAAAGAGATCGAGCTCGACCAATCGCCTCCGTGTTTCGATGTGATCGCAGCCTGGCATTCTCGTTCCAGTCAGGATCCGCTGCACAGTTGGATACTGACCCTTCTTCAGCAAGAGTTTCCGAATATCTAGACCAAAAAAAGCCGCCTCAACACCAGTGTGCTGGACGGCAAAGAGACAACGCTTCACATTGCCTAATGCTAACCGAGCCTCGGACGCAACATCACCCGATTAGCCATCACGACAGCTCTCACCACTCAACAACGATCTTGCCAAAATGACCGCCACTTTGTTGAACGGCAAATGCCTCCGCTAATTGGTCCAGACGAAAGCTTTGATCTATCACCGGGCGCAGATCATTTTGCTGAAGAGCCGCAATATAGTCCTGTTGTTGCCGCCGATTACCGACAATCAAACCCTGAAGCCGGGCCTGCTTCGCCATGAGCAGCCCCGTAGGAACCTGACCCTCACGACCGGTTAGAACACCTATAAGGGCTATGTGGCCGCCTACACAAACCGCCTGAAAAGACTGACTGAGAGTACCAGGCCCTCCTACTTCAACAACATGGTCAACGCCTCGACCCTCGGTTAATGAGAGAACCTCATGCCCCCAATCCGGACAACGTCGATAGTTAATGGTTTGATCCGCTCCGAGCTTTCTAGCCCTTGCGAGCTTTGCATCTGACGAAGAGGTCACAATGACCCTGGCCCCCATTGCTTTGGCAATTTGCA
>NZ_DFQB01000022.1:0-2587 GCF_002377545.1 Thalassolituus sp. UBA3500
GACAAGGTGAATATTCACGGTGGCGCCTGTGCCCAGGGGCATCCGGTTGGGTCTACCGGTTCCCGTCTTCTGGTTACCCTGATGCATGCCCTCAAGCGCTATGGCAAAAAGAAGGGTGTTGCCGCGCTCTGCATCGGTGGTGGTGAAGCCACCGCAATGGCGATCGAAATGCTGTAAGACGACAGGTGGTTGCACTCCTGAATCTTGTCTATAGTGAGGGAGTGCGAGCCCCGGCTGAACAGAGAGTGACAGCAAAATCATACTTTTGACTGATCAAAGCCCCCGAAGGGCTTAGCTATAGTGCAATCATCACGGCACTGTGTGTACAGCCGTCAGGACACCTAACACCAGAACAATCGAGCAGCGACTCAGAACAACAACGGAGTAGCCTTCCAATGACAAGAAAAACTCAACCGTGGCAGCGTTGGACCAAGTTACCACTTGCCGTAGCCATAGCCGCCGGTGTGTCCGGCCAGGCAGCAGCATACTCGTTCTACATGGGTGATGTTGAGGCTCAGTTCAATACCACCCTTAGTGCCGGTGTAGGCTGGCGTGTTCAGGATCCGGACAAGCGACTGATTACGCAAGGCAACTTGGGTCCTGAGTACGCTCCCGGCGGATCGCTCGCCAACATTGGTGCCTCAAGCAACAACTATGACGACGGCAACCTGAACTTCGAAAAGGGTGACACCTACTCTAAAGTTGTTAAGGGTAACAGTGAGTTGTTTCTTAACTACAATGTCGACAGCGACATGCTCACTCGGGTGGGTGGCTTGATTCGTGGCCGCTACTGGTACGACTTCGAGCTTAAAGACGAAATGCGAGCGGTCGACCCTGTGGGGCAGCGTCGGGAATTGAACCGTGAAGCAAAAGACAACGCTTCCGGTGGCGAGTTGTTGGATGCCTACGTTTTTTCTGACTGGTATTTCGGGAATGTTCCCGTCAGCTTGCGCTACGGGAAACAGGTTGTAAGCTGGGGGGAGAGCACCTTTATTTCAGGTGGTATAAACGTGATCAACCCGGTGGATATTCGTGCGTTCCGGGCTCCCGGTTCGGAGTTGAAGGATGCCTTGCTGCCAGTTGAGATGTTTTACATTTCTGCGGGCGTTACCGAAAACGTCACTATTGAGGCTTTTGTGCAGACGGACTGGGAAAAGGTTCGCATAGATGACTGCGGTACCTTTTTCTCCACAAATGATTTCGTAGCTGATGGCTGTGGTCCGGTTCTCCTTGCCGGTCAGTTGTCAGACAGTCAAGCTTATGAGCAGGGTTTCATTGCGCCACGTCTCGGGGATCGTGAGGCAGATTCGAAGGACCAGTTTGGTGTTGCGCTGCGATGGTATGTACCTGCACTTAATGATTCCGAGCTGGGCTTCTACTACATCAAGTACAACAGTCGACTTCCCTACATCAGTGGTGTTACCAGTAACCAGGCGGCTGGGGGGCGTTTCCCGAGCTACTTCATCGAGTATCCGGAAGGTATTGATCTTTACGGAATCAGTATCAACACGACCACACCTGGCGGTTGGTCCCTTGGTGCCGAATATAGTTATCGGGATAAGTTGCCAATTCAGTGGAACGCCTTTGAACTTATCTATGGTGGCCTTCAGCGTGATACCAGTTTGCTGTATCAGCGTGAAGCGGAGCGGTTGCAGGCAGAGTTTGGCACAACTGATAACGTAGAAGTATCAGGCTATGACCGCTACGGTGTATCGCAGGCTCAAATGACATTGATCAAGTTCTTCGATCAGGTCATGGGTGCAAGCCGCCTGTCGTTTATTACAGAGTTCGGTGCAACCTATGTGCACGATCTCCCAGGCAAGGACGAGGCTCGTTATGGCCGTTCAGGGACCTTTGGTATTGGTGTTCTGCCCAATGGGCAGTGTGAGTCTGGGGAATCCGCGAACATCAACACTAACTATTGCACCAACGATGGTTTTGTAACCGACTTCTCCTGGGGCTATCGTGCGCGATTCGTCTGGGATTATCCGAACGTTGTCGCAGGTATTAATCTGTCACCGCAGATTGCCTGGAGCCATGATGTGAAAGGCTATGCACCGCAGCCAGGAGGCGCGTTCAATGAGGGTAACAAGTCTATTGGTCTCTCGCTGACTGGTGTCTACCAGAACAAGATCACAGGCAACATCGGCTACACAAACTTTTTCGGTGGCAAACCGTATAACGAGTTGACCGACCGTGATTTCGTGAGTGCGAGCGTTTCCTACTCATTCTGAACCGGACCGAATTCGTTCAACGAGGTAATTTAGATGAAACTGAACAAGAAACTACTGGCCACAGGTGTACTGGCTGCAAGTCTCTTTACCGGTCAGGCCTGGGGCGCGGTTTCTGCAGAAGAAGCGGCCAAACTGGGAGACACTCTGACCCCGATGGGTGCAGAGAAGTCCGGTAACGGTGGCGCCATCCCGGCGTGGACCGGCGGGTTAACGACTCCGCCAGCCGGTTACAAAGGCGACGGTATTTATGTGAATCCGTTCCCTGATGAGCAGCCTGAGTTTGTTATCGATCAGAGCAATGTTGATCAGTACGCCGACAAGCTGTCTCCAGGCCAGGTGGCGATGATTCGTCA
>NZ_DFQB01000005.1:0-35934 GCF_002377545.1 Thalassolituus sp. UBA3500
CGCGATGCGGCGCTTCGACAGAAAAATGTAGGAGGGGATCTTATCCCTGAAAATCTCTGCGACCCACACGCCATCGGGAAGACGCTTCCCTCCTACAGCGTCGCGCAAGCGCGATGCGGCGCTTCGACAGAAATATGTAGGAGGGGATCCTATCCCCGAAAGCCTCTGCGACCCACACGCCATCGGGAAGATGCCTCGCTTGGTAACTGCTTCTGGACACCGTCTGCATATACATTTGGCCTGTCTATTATGTATGCCACACTAACCGAGTCAGATTTACTGCCTACACTGTAAAAAGTAGTGGGAGGTGAGCGTGTTCCTGGTAATAGAAGATAGTTCGATCGTCCAGAAGATACTTAAACATACGTTCAAGCAGCAGCGTGTGGAGCCTGTGTTGTTCGCTTCTACGATGTCGGAGGGTAAGAAGCTATATGAGGATCATAAGAGCTCTTTGGTCGCCGCTCTTGTCGATATTTCGCTTCCTGATGCACCGCGTGGAGAGATGGCTGAGTATCTCCTCGATAACGAAGTTCCGATTGTTGTTTTAACAGGAAGTGATGACCTTGAGCAGCGACAATCATTACTCAAGTCGGGTGTAGCTGACTATGTAATTAAGGAGAATCGGTTTTCGTATCAATACGCCGTCCGCATGTTAGATCGCCTGGATCGTAATCGCCGTCTTAAAGCACTGGTTGTTGACGATTCTTCCACTATGCGCCAGGTCGTAGCCGGTTACCTTAAACTTCAATGTTTCTCTGTTGTTGAGGCCGCGGATGGTCAAGAGGGCCTTGAGATACTAGAGCTGGACTCTGACATATCACTTGTTATCACGGATTTTCATATGCCAGTGATGGACGGTTTTCATTTTGTTCAAGAAATTCGTCATCGCTTTGATAAAAGACCGCTCGCGGTCATCGGCTTATCCAGCCAGGAGGACTCGGACATATCAGTCCAGTTCATAAAAAAGGGGGCTAATGACTTTTTACAGAAGCCCTTCCAGCAGGAAGAGTTCAGTTGCCGGGTTACTAACAATATAGAGGCGCTTGAACAGCTGATAGCTTTGAGGAAACAGGCTGATAAAGATTACCTGACGGGGCTTAATAACCGCCGCTACTTTGTAGAGGAAGGTCAGAATCTTGTGCGCAAGATGGTCTCTGAAGGAACCGCCTTTTCCATAGCGCTCATGGACATCGATCACTTTAAGAGCATTAATGATGAACACGGTCATGATGCAGGGGACGCTGTTCTTACTCAGCTGGCCGACCATCTGGAGAACACCTTTTCGCGCTTTCATTTGGCAAGGTATGGCGGAGAGGAGTTCGCTCTCGTGCTTCCCGGTCTGGACGTGGAAAAGGCATACGGTCTATTGGACCAGTTCCGGCGTTATGTAGGTGAACAACTCTTCATATTACCTGATGACGACTATTTGCGGGTATCGGTCAGTACCGGACTTGCTTCTGTTACATCGCCTGTTGGTGAGACGCTGGAGGGGCTTCTATTGAAGGCGGATGAGGCATTGTATTTGGCAAAAGAAGGCGGCCGTAATCTGGTAACTTTATACGAGCCGCCTACCTGAGTATCTTTGTTCTTTAAACTCCAGCCGTTTTAAACATCGCACTGACAATGGTCTGAGCTTCGTCGATGATCTGAGCAAGATGCTCTTCACCTTTAAAACTCTCGGCGTAGATTTTATAGATTTCTTCGGTACCCGACGGACGCGCCGCAAACCAACCATTTTCAGTACTGACTTTCAGACCGCCAATCGCCGCTCCGTTACCTGATGCGTGCGTCAGTTTTTCTTGAATGTCTTCACCCGCAAGCTTGTCGGCCGTAACGTCATCCGCGCTCAGCTTTTTCAGAACAGATTTCTGTGGGCCGCTAGCCGCAGCGTCGATACGCTTGTAGACGGGGGCCGAGAATTTCTTCGTCAGCTCAATATAGTGTTCACCCGGATCTTTGCCGGTAACGGCTTTGATCTCTGCGGCTAACAAGGCGAGGATGATGCCGTCTTTATCGGTTGACCAGACGGTGCCATCGTTGCGTAGAAAGGAAGCGCCAGCACTTTCTTCACCGCCGAAGCCAAACTTTCCGGTATACAGACCATCGACGAACCACTTAAAGCCCACAGGAACTTCAGTGAGCGTACGCCCAAGGTCGGCAGCAACCCGGTCGATCATGCTGGATGACACCAGTGTCTTACCGATGGCGAGATCCTGTGACCACTGCGGTCGATGGGTATACAGGTAGTTTATGGCAACCGCGAGATAATGGTTCGGGTTCATCAGGCCGACAGAAGGCGTAACGATACCGTGGCGGTCGTAGTCCGGGTCGTTGCCGAGTGCGATATCGAAGTCGTCCTTCATTTCGATTAGCCCGGCCATGGCGTATGGGCTTGAGCAGTCCATACGAATCTTGCCGTCTTTATCCAGTGTCATAAACGAGAATGTCGGATCAACGCTTTCATTTACCACTGTGATATCCAGCCCGTAGGTTTCGGCAATCACGTCCCAGTAGGCGATACCCGAGCCACCTAGTGGGTCGACGCCGATTTTTACGCCAGCTTTAGCAATAGCGTCCATATCGATGACATTTTTCAGATCATCAACGTAGGGTTTGATGTAGTCGTATTCAGTCACCAGATCAGATGCCCAGGCTTCATCAAAGCTCATGCGTATTACGTCGTTACTGCCGTTGCTAATAATTTCGTTAGCCCGGTCCTGAATCTGTGTAGTCACGTCAGTGTCCGCTGGACCACCGTTGGGCGGGTTGTATTTAAAGCCACCGTCTTGAGGTGGGTTGTGCGAAGGGGTGATGACTATGCCATCCGCCAGCTCTGAGGTTTTACCCTGGTTGTATGTCAGAATCGCATGGGAGATCACAGGTGTTGGTGTATAGCCACGTCCTTGCTGAACACGAACACTAACTCCGTTCGCTACAAGTACTTCCACG
This sequence comes from Thalassolituus sp. UBA3500, assembly GCF_002377545.1. Taxonomy (NCBI): domain Bacteria; kingdom Pseudomonadati; phylum Pseudomonadota; class Gammaproteobacteria; order Oceanospirillales; family Oceanospirillaceae; genus Thalassolituus; species Thalassolituus sp. UBA3500. The sequence continues at coordinate 2,950 of NZ_DFQB01000005.1, forward strand.
GCGGTGATGAAAGCACATTCAGAAAGGGCATGGGTATCCATACCAATATAGAGCGGGCCGGTAATACTCTTCTCTTTACGGTATTCAACTAACGCCTGGCATATAGAAGCAATGTGCGTTTCGTTAAAGGAACCATTGGCTGAGCTGCCTCTGTGGCCGGAAGTACCGAAGCTTACCATCGTATCGGCGGATGGCTGACGTACGTAATATTCGGCGATCAGGCGTGGGATGTTGGCAAGATCAGAGGTGAGTGCTTTCTGACCGGCTCTTTCGTGTAGGCTCATGCAGAGAGTTTCCTTACAAAGACGTCTGGTAATACCGGGTATTGTGCCCTCTGTGTGTGACAGCTTCCAGACACTTTCGGAAGAATGGCAACGGAACCCGCTCGCCATAGTACCGAGAGTGGTGATCAGACAGGCATTCGGTTACCCTCTCAATACCGTTCATTAACGAGACTTCGATATGTCTGAAGATACTATTTTCGGCAAAATTGCCCGTGGTGAAGCTGACGCTAAAATCGTTTATGAAGATGATCAGTGTCTGGCGTTCCGCGATATGTTCCCAGCGGCACCGATGCATATTCTGGTGATTCCACGTAAGCCGATCCCGCGCCTGTGTGATGCGGAAGAACCGGACGCTGCACTTCTGGGGCATATGATGCTGGTTGCGAATAAAGTCGCTGAGCAGGAAGGCCTTGGGGATAAATTCCGTTTGGTGATTAATAACGGTGAAGGGGCGGGGCAGTCGGTGTTTCACCTGCACATGCATGTTATTGGTGGGCGTGATCTTTCCTGGCCTCCGGGTTAACGCTGGTTGCGTTGCTGCCACTGTGTTGGACGTTATTTCGAGGTACTCATTTAGCGCACTAAACTCCGTTTTCTCAATAACGTCCGGCCGTGTGGCAGCGGCCTCACCGACGCGTTAACAGCACCGTTAGCTGACGCTTTCGATGCGTCGTATTAAACATTTGGCTCTTTTCTGATTTTGAAATCTACTCGCTAAATTATTACCGATGAACACTGAATTTAAAGAACTCCGTGCGCGTCTGCATGACGGGCGAAATCTTGTTGTTGATGACTGGTCTGTCTCTGCGGATCAGACCTGGGGCATTATCGGGACGAACGGCAGCGGTAAAACGGTGCTGTCGCGCTTGTTTGCCGGTGATGTTCGTTTGAGTCATGGTGAGGTTTCAGGCCTGCCAGAGCACGTTGCTTTTGTATCTCTGGAAGCGCAGGCGGCGTTGATTGAGCAGGAGCGCCGCGAAGATGAGTCTGATCTGATGGATCAGCAGGATATCGGGACCTTGGTCAGTGAGTTACTGGCGCCTGTGGATGAGGTATCTGATTGGATTCAACTGCTGGGGATGGAGCACATTCTCTCGCAAGGTTTCCGTTTGTTATCCACCGGTGAGAGTCGTAAGGTGATGCTGGTGAATGCAGTGCGGCAGACCCCCGGCCTGCTGATTCTGGATGAGCCACTTGAAGGCCTGGATGCCAAGAGCCGTGAAGCGTTGGCGGACGCGTTGTTTAGACTGCACCAAAGTGGTCAACGTCTGTTGTGGGTGGCTAACCGTTTAGATGAGCTGCCAGACTGGCTGACGCATCTGGCGTTTGTTCACGATGCTCGCTTATTAGTGCAGGGCGAACGTGAGTCGGTACTTACCTCGCCTGAAGTTCACTCTCTGCTGCATTTTGATAAACCTCTATCGGATTTTCCGGAAGCCCCCATCAAGTATGCGCTGAATACTAGCGAGCCTCTGATTCGAATCGTTAGCGGCTCAATTATCTACGGTGATCGAACCCTTTTTTCAGAGCTCAACTGGCAGGTTGAGCCGGGTCATCACTGGGCTATTACGGGACCGAACGGTTGCGGTAAAACCAGTCTGCTGCAGATGATTACTGGTGATAACCCTCAGTGCTATCGCAACGAGCTTTATCTGTTCGGGATGAAGCGAGGCAGCGGTGAAACGATCTGGGATATCAAAAAACATATCGGTCTGGTGTCATCGTCATTGCAGTGGGAATACCGGGCGACCACGAATGTGCTGACCACAGTGATCTCGGGCTTGTACGACAGTATTGGTCTGTATCAGGCGGCGGGCGATGACGACAGACGATTGGCTGAGCAATGGCTGGAGATGATTGGTTTACGCCACAAGGCCAACCAGAGCCTGCATCATCTGTCTTATGGAGAGCAGCGTCTGGTGTTGATCGCTCGCGCGTTGATTAAACAGCCGCCACTGTTAATTCTCGACGAGCCGTGTCAGGGGCTGGATGACCCAAGCCGTGAAATGGTGCTCGCCTTTATCCGTCGCTTATCAGAACAGAGAACCATTACGCTTCTCTATGTGACTCACCATGCGGATGAGATCCCGGCGGAGGTAAGTCATCACTTACGGCTGGGGATTGATAATTCTTGCGGGTTTGAGATTTAAGCCTGGTACTTATGTTTCCGTTAGGCGGGTATCTGTGCCATGGATGGCACAGCTAAGCATACAGGGATGTACTTGCTGCGTCCCGGCGATGGAAATAGAAGTACAAGGCAATAAAAAAGCACCCGAAGGTGCTTTTTCTTTATCTATACGTTGCATTGTCTCGGGAGCGTTGCCGAGGCAGCCAGAGCGAGGCAAAAACTTCTGAGGAAACGGAGCCTACTGGATGTAAGTGAGGCAGATTTTTGCTCCTGCAAAATCTGCATTTCCGCCATCCATGGCGGTCATATTCTTCAGAAGTTTTTAACAAAGCTCTGGCACCGCAGGTAGCTCCGATCTTAGTAAAGGACGCGGGCGCGAATGGTGCCCTCAACCTGCTTGATCTTCTCAAGCGCCAGATCAGAGGCATCCGCAGACACATCAATCACGACATATCCCACTTCCTCAACGGTCTGCAGGTACTGGCCGCAGATGTTGATGTCGTTTTCCGCGAAGATGCTGTTGATCGCATTCATCACACCAGGCACGTTTTTGTGGATGTGCAGGATGCGGTGAACATTCGGGTTCGATGGCAGAGCAACTTCCGGGAAGTTCACAGAAGAGGTTGTCGTGCCGTTGTCACTGTAAGTGGCCAGCTTTTCGCCAACTTCTTTACCGATGTTCTCCTGAGCTTCGATGGTTGAACCACCGACGTGTGGGGTCAGGATGACATTGTCGAATTCACGCAGTGGAGAGACGAACTCATCGTTGTTAGAGCGAGGCTCTACTGGGAACACGTCAATCGCAGCGCCCAGCAGTTTGCCGCTGCGTACAGTATCAGCCAGCGCATCGATATCGACCACAGTACCGCGAGATGCATTCAGAAGAATGGAACCTTCTTTCATCTGCTCGAATTGTTCTGGGCCCATCATCCACTTAGTGGACGGCGTTTCTGGCACGTGCAGGGATACAACGTCAGCCAGGTTAAGCAGTTCGTTCAGCGTACCAACCTGCTTGGCATTACCGATTGGTAGCTTGGTCACTACGTCGTAGAAGTACACTTCCATGCCCATGCTTTCGGCCATGACAGAAAGCTGCGTACCGATAGAGCCATAACCGACGATACCCAGCTTCTTGCCTCGGATTTCGTAGGAGTTAACAGCAGACTTGCTCCAGCCGCCGCGATGGCACTCGGCATTCTTTGCTGGAATGCCACGCATCAGCATGATGATTTCGGCCAGCGACAGCTCCGCTACAGAGCGGGTGTTGGAGTACGGCGCATTGAACACCGCGATACCACGCTTAGTTGCTGCTTTCAGGTCAACCTGGTTGGTACCGATGCAGAAGCAACCCACAGCAATCAGCTTTTCGGCTGCGTCGAAGATCTCTTCGGTGAGCTGTGTACGTGAACGAATACCCACAAAGTGGGCGTCTTTGATGGCGGCTTTCAGCTCGTCATCCGGCAGCGAAGTCTTCAGATACTCGATGTTGGTGTAGCCAGCAGCCTGCAGTGTATCGAGAGCAGACTGGTGTACGCCTTCCAACAAGAGGAACTTGATCTTGCTTTTATCCAGGGACGTTTGTGCCATGGTGGTACCTATAGTCAGTAAGTAATAGCTGTCAGGTCCCCGCACACCTTGCAGCGAGCGGGGCTGGGCGGCTTAAAACCGCTCCGAAAAATAAGGCGCGTATGCTAGCATATACCTTTATTAAAGTGAGCCTCAGAGCATGAATTCAACACGAATATTGCTCAATTCGAGGTGAATATGATTCAAACATCGGGTAACTCCATGACCACGTTGACACAAGACGCTCTGGTTGAGCAGCTTTCAGCCATCGTTGGCGCAGACAAAGTGCGCACTGATGCCGATTCTCTTGAGACCTTTGGCAAGGACTGGACGAAAATCTATCCACCAAAGCCATCCGCAATTGTCTTCCCAAAGACAACACAGCAGGTCGCAGACATAGTGAAGTTTGCGAATGCTGAAAATGTTGCTTTGGTGCCATCTGGCGGCCGTACCGGCCTCAGCGCCGGAGCCGTTGCCGCAAACGGTGAGGTTGTTGTTGCCTTTGATTATATGAATCAGATTTCTGACTTCAGCGCGACAGATCGCACCGTGAAATGCGGTGCGGGTGTCATTACAGAGCAGTTGCAGACCTTTGCTGAAGATAACGATCTGTTCTATCCGGTTGATTTTGCCTCTGCGGGCTCCAGTCAGATTGGTGGAAACATCTCAACGAATGCCGGTGGTATTAAAGTAATCCGCTGGGGTATGACCCGTGACTGGGTGGCTGGTATGACGGTCGTTACCGGCGAGGGCGAGATCCTCGAGCTGAATAAAGACCTGATGAAAAACAACACCGGGTACGACATGCGCCAGCTCTTCATCGGCGGTGAGGGAACGTTGGGCTTTGTGACCGAGGCTACCATGCGTCTGACCCGCACACCGAAAAACCTGACGGTACTGGTGCTGGGCATTCCGGAGCTGGACGATGTGATGAAAGTGCTGAGTCAGTTCCAGTCGACGATGGATCTGACTGCATTTGAGTTCTTCTCTGACCAGGCGATGCAGAAAGTTCTGGCAAGCGGTGATGTGCCAGCGCCGTTCGAAACCAGCACTGATTTCTATGCATTGATTGAATTCGAAGCCGTGACCGATGCTGATATGGATCAGGCCATGGTTCAGTTCGAGAAGTGCATGGAAGAAGGCTGGGTCGTCGATGGTGTGATCAGCCAGAGCGAAACTCAGGCGGCAAACCTGTGGCGTTTGCGTGAGGATATCTCTGAGACGATCTCGGAGTGGACGCCGTACAAGAACGACATTTCTGTGGTTGTATCAAAAGTACCGCCATTCCTGCGTGATATCGATGAAATCGTGACACGGGAATATCCGGATTTCGAGATCATCTGGTTCGGCCATATAGGTGACGGTAACCTGCATCTGAATATTCTGAAGCCAGATGACCTGGCGAAAGAAGAGTTCTTCGAACGCTGCAGCAAGGTATCAACCTGGGTATTTGAGATCGTGGAAAAATATCAGGGCTCTGTATCTGCGGAACACGGCGTGGGTATGACCAAAAAACCGTATCTGGAATATACACGCTCTGCGGCAGAAATTGCTTACATGCGTGCTGTTAAAAAGGTGTTTGACCCGAATAACATTATGAATCCGGGTAAGTTGATCGACGTCTGAGGCGATGCGAGACAGTAAAAAGCCCGGCAATTGCCGGGCTTTTTTATTGTAGAGTGCCTGTAACGTGGTCAGAAAAGTTGTTCCGGGATGACGCTGCCTCCCCTTGAGCCGGTTTCATCTTCCTGGTAGGGGATGATGTCTTTTGTTCTGGCATATTCTGTCGGAGCTGACCCAGTCTTGAAGTATTCGAATATCGCGTCTTTCTGGCCCGGTGAAGCGAGTAGCCCACTGTCCGGATCAATTCGAACTGTGACAATCCCCTCTGGTTGTTCAAACTGCTCTTCCGGTGCGCCATCAAGAGCTTCCCTCATATAATCGACCCAGACAGGGAGTGCCGTACCGCCGCCTGATGCCCAGCGCCCCAGTGTGGTTGGCTGGTCGAAACCAATCCAGACAGTAGCAACAAGGTCGGGATTAAAGCCGGAAAACCATGCGTCCTTCTGATCGTTCGTGGTCCCCGTTTTGCCAGCAAGATCATTTCTACCCAGCGCCAGCGCTTTTCTACCTGTACCTCTGCGAACGACATCCCGCATCATGCTTACTGTCAGGTAGTGGTTTTCTGGAGACATTATGCGTTCTGCAAAAAGTGTAGGCTCTTCAATGTTCTCTGCTTGCTCAGAGTTATTCTCAACCGGTGCATTGTTGTCGTTAACACCTTCGCTGATGAAGTTGCCAGTTGAATCCTCTTCTGGTGGCGCCATTGCGAGTGCCGGGTTGGCCTCGTACAGTATTTCACCTGTATCCGAGATAATACTCTGCATCACAAAGGGGCTGACCTTGTAGCCGCCATTGGCAAAAGCGCTATAGCCCGTCGCCATATCCAAAGGAGTGACCGCTGATGCGCCTAATGCCAGTGAGAGATCTTTATTCAGTCGTGCTGGATTAAACCCAAAGTCCTGAATGTAGCGAACGGCTGTGGCTGGCCCCATCTGCTTTAGAATGCGGATTGAGACAAGGTTTTGTGAGCGATATAGCGCCTGTCTCAGACGGGTCGGTCCATAAAACTTGCCGCTGTAATTCTCTGGGCGCCAGGTGCTCTCGAGACTGGCATCTTTAAATACCACAGGCGCGTCATTAATAAGGCTGGCTGTGGTGAAACCATTGTCCAGTGCTGCGCTGTAGATAAAAGGCTTAAAAGCAGAGCCAGGCTGGCGCTCCGCTTGAGTAGCACGGTTAAATTGATTGTCTGAGTTTGAGAATCCACCGACTAAGGCCTCAATTGCACCGTTGTGAGGGTTCATAGATACCAGAGCCCCTTCAGCTTCTGGCACCTGAGCCAGTTTCAGCCCCGAGGACGTTGCTTCGAGCCAGATAAGATCACCATCACTGGCCACATCGAGTGCATTTTCAGGGGCCTCTCCGACCGAATTTACACTCAGGTACGGCGCAGCCCACGTCATTCCCTCAAATGGTAGCCAACGTATTTGGCCGACGCTGTATACCCAGGCTCCTTCTTCTATGGCGTTCATGACGACGGCTGGTTCGATAATGCCAAAGTCGCCGAGTTCGCGAAGCTGCTCTTCCCAGTTATTCAGAGTCTGGGGCCAGTCAACGTCTTTGGTTGGGTCGGCCTGTGCAATCCACTCTTCTAACTCCGGGGGCTCAGGAACGCTCAGGGGGATAACCGAATAAGTAGCCTGAGCTCCGCGGTAACCGTGGTCACGATCGTATTTCAGTAAACCTTTTTGAAGTGCCGCATTCGCTGCTTGTTGGCGTTTGGCGTTGATGGTGGTGTACACACTGTAGCCAGAGGTGTAGGCCTTATTACCATAGCGCCGGATCATCTCCAGGCGAATCATCTCGGCAACATACGGCGCACTGATTTCAGAGGTGGCACCGTGGTATCGAGCTGTTGCGGGCTGGCGGATACTCTGTTGGAACTCGGCTTCTGATATTTTTCCGAGGTTGTACATTCGAGCAAGCACGTAGTTACGACGCGAAACGGCGCGCTCCGGGCTCCGTATCGGATTTGCTGCGGAGGGTGCCTGCGGCAATCCGGCGATCATCGCCAGCTCTGCCAGGTTCAGTTCAGTGATCGACTTGCCGTAATAGACCTGAGATGCGGCTTCAATACCGTATGCACGCTTACCCAGGTAGATTTTGTTGACATATAGCTCAAGAATTTCTTCCTTGGTAAGGGCTTTCTCTATTTTCAGCGCGAGTAGGATCTCTGTGAACTTACGGGTGAAGGTCTTTTCACTGCTCAGGTAATAGTTTTTAGCTACCTGCATAGTGATTGTACTCCCCCCTGATTTCTTACGACCGGTAGTCACAAGATCAAAAACCGCTCGCGCAAGGCCTTTCAGGTCTATTCCTGAGTGCTCAAAAAAGCCGTCATCTTCAGAAGCGAGAAGTGCGTCAATGAATTGAGGGGGTATTTCCTGATATGTAATAGGGGTTCGGCGCTTCTCGCCATATTCAGTTATCAGAAGGCCATCTGCGGTGTATACGCGCAGAGGGGTTTGAAGGTCTACATCTTTCAGTGTTTCTGCATCGGGAAGCGTCGGCGCTAAGTACAGGTAAACACCGGTTATGGCCATGGTGGCTCCGGCTCCGATAGACAAAAACAGCCAGATTGTGAACTTAAGGAGCGGAGTTGCCATATTCATATAAAAAGATCGTTAAATTCCTGAAAAAGCCAGCTATCATGCGGGATGCGGCATTATAAGGGTTTTTTGTTCTTTTCGCAGGATTGTGCTTATAATGGCCGGAATTATATAGGATCTGTGTGAGCTTGCGCGCGCAAGTTCGCGAAACAGAAGGGGATTTTGTCGTGCTGGGCAGCCTGTTTAAGAAGAAGAATAAGGCGCTTCTCGGGGTGGACATAAGTTCAACGTCCGTCAAAGTGCTGGAGTTGAGTCGCCAGGGGGAACGCTATCAGGTCGAAGCCTACGCAACGGTAGCTTTGCCTCCCAATGCTGTTGTTGAGCAAGGCATTAACAACGAAGAAGCTGTTGGTGACGCGATCCGCCAAGCGGTAGTCCGCTCCCGGTCTAACGCTAAAAATGTTGCGCTCGCTGTTGCGGGCTCTGCCGTGATTACTAAAACCATCGATATGAGCTCGGGTCTTAGTGACGACGATATGGATTTCCAGATCCGTACTGAAGCTGATCAATATATTCCTTACCCTCTCGAAGAGGTTGCTCTGGACTGGGAAATTGTCGGGCCAAGTGACAAATCACCTGATATGGTCAGTGTTCTGCTGGCTGCCTGCCGTTCTGAGACTGTTGAGCGAAGAAAAGATTCCGTTGAAATTGCCGGCTTTGAAGTAAATAAGGTCGATGTCGAGGCGTTCTGTACCGAGCGTGCATTCTCTTTGCTGGATGCGCAGCTGGAAGGTGAGGACATAGAAACCGTCGCCGTCATAGATATTGGCGCCACCATGACAACCTTGAGTGTGATGCACGAGGGTCGGTCGATATACACCCGCGAACAGTTATTTGGTGGAAGTCAGCTCACCGAAGACATTATGCGCCGATATGGCCTTAGTGAAGAAGACGCTAACAGAGCGAAGCTCGAAGGTGGCGTTCCTGACGATTACGAGTCTGAAGTTCTCGGGCCTTTCCGCGAAGCCGTGGTTCAGCAGGTGAGTCGTTCCCTCCAGTTTTTCTATTCTTCGAGTCAGTTCAATGACGTTGACTACATCGTTCTTGCTGGTGGTACGTCCTCTATCCCCGGGCTCGAAGAACAGGTTCAGTCTGCACTGGGGACGCCTACTGTCGTAGCTAACCCATTCATTAGTATGACCCTGTCACAACGAGTGAACGCGACTTGGCTTGCGAACGATGCGCCTTCGCTTTTGATCGCAGCTGGCCTGGCAATGAGGAGTTTCGACTGATGGCGAATATTAACTTATTACCCTGGCGTGAAGAGTTGCGCGAAGAGCGCAACAAGAACTTCTATGTGGTTATCGCTGGCGTTGTTACTTTGGTTGCGGCTTCTATCTTCGTAGTTTATCGCTACTACGATGATGCTGCGGTGAACCAGAACTCCCGCAATGCTTTCTTGCGCAATCAGATCTCGGCGATGGATCAGAAAATCGTCGAAATTCAGAAGTTGAAAGAAACCAGAGCTGAGCTGGTAGAGCGGATGGAGCTGATTCAGCGCCTGCAGGGTGACCGCCCTGTCATCGTTCGGGTATTTGATGAAATTGTGCGCTCGGTTCCTGAGGATCTGTACTTCAATAAGCTTGAGGTTGAAGGAGATAAAGTTCGTATCGCCGGTGTCGCCTCAAGTAACAACCGGGTATCCGCTCTCATGCGCAACTTTGACCAGTCTGAATGGTTCAGAGATCCATCCCTCATCAAGGTAGAAGCAACCTCGGCTGGAGTGAACGAGTTTGAGGTTGTGATGACCCGAATGAACCCAAGAACAGCGGAGGATAATAATGGCTGATTCAAATAAATCCTCCACTTCGATCGTCGAGCAGTTGCAGGGCTTTGAACTCGGTGATATCGATTGGCAGAATATGGGGTCCTGGCCCGCCATAGGAAAAATTGCCTTCTGCGTGATGCTTTTGGTAGTTGGCGTTGTCGTATCTTATCTGGCTTTATTTCAGGGGCAGTTATCATCTCTGGAATCACTCGAAAGACAGGAGCAGCAGCTAAAGCGGGACTTTGAAACGAAGGCGTTTCGTGTCGCTAATCTGGACGAATACAAAACGCAGATGGTTGAGATGGAAGCAAGCTTTGGCTCATTGCTAAAGCAGCTGCCTAAAGATACAGAAGTCCCGGGCTTGATTGATGATATCAGCGCTGCAGCATTGAACGCAGGGTTAGAGCTGAAGCGGATTGATCCTGCGGATATGAAGAAATCGGAGTTCTATAAAGAATTGCCCATCAATATTGAAGTGTCTGGTGGATATCATGAGATGGGAGCGTTCGTATCGGGTGTCGCATCTCTACCTCGGATTGTTACTCTGCACGACTTTAATATCGTTAAAACCAAGGGACAGGAGCGTCTGTCTATGGAAATTGAAGCGAAAACATACCAGTACGACGCGGATAGCAGGGGGCAGTAACGTGATTATATCAAGAATGCTGCTTCTTTTATGTTCGGGCATAGCTGTCGCAGCTTGTAGCTCTTCAGGTAATGTTTCTGACCTTCAGCGTTATGTCGATGACGTAAGTTCGAAGCCAAGAGGCCGTGTTGAGCCTATTCCAGAGTTCAAACCGTACGAATCTTTCAGTTACAGCGCTTCTGCTCTGAGATCACCTTTCGGCTTGCCGGCTATTGCTGAAGAGACTGAAAAAATATCCCTTAATGGCTTTAGTGTGCGTCCAGACCCAGACCGTGCAAAAGAGTATCTGGAGCAGTTCAGTGTTGATCAGCTTGGTATGGTCGGTACTTTGCAAAAGCCGCAGGGTGATTTGTTCGCTCTTATACGAGATGGTTACGGAGGGGTTGTCAGGGTTAAAGAAGGCGAATACATGGGGCGGAACCATGGTCGCATCGTATCGATACAAGATGACCGCATCAACCTTATCGAAATCGTACCAGATGGACAGGGTGGCTGGCTTGAGCGGCCCAGAACGTTGGCCCTCAACGGAGCGCCAGGAGAATAATTATGAAAATCATGAACAACATTCGCACTCTCGGTAGAGCTTTCGTCTGTGTGTCGGCGTTATGCTCGTTTGAGGTTATGGCGGCGACTCTGACGGATCTCAATTTTTCGACGGCTCCGGGGGATGTAACACAGCTTGAGCTGGTGTTTGATTCTACACCTCCGGAGGTCAGTGGCTACACCATTGAAAAGCCGGCACGTATTGCTTTGGATCTTCCTGGCGTAGATAGCGCTCTGGGTACTAAACGCCATAATATCGGAAATGGTAATGCCAGAAGTGCAACCGTCGTTGAAGCGAAAGATCGCTCTCGACTTGTAATCAATCTGAATGAATTGGTTGATTACACAACGTCGGTGCAAGGCAATCGTTTATTCGTTCGGATCGGTGAATCTGATGAGAACGAGAAATTTGCTGGTAATCAGCAGGTTAATGCAATGGGTGATGTTGTTCAGCCCGGCTCTGGCGTTAAAATCGTGAATGTCGATTTTCGCCGTGGTAACCAGGGTGAAGGTCAGGTTCAGATTACACTGAGCGATGACAGTGCTGCAGCCAATATTCGTAGAGAAGGCTCGAAAATCATCGCAGATATTGACGGTGCATCGCTGCCTGATGCGTTGAGTCGTCGACTCGACGTCACCGATTTTGCGACGCCAGTCAAATACGTCGACGCCACTGTTGAGGCGGGTAACGCGAGGATCGTAATTGAACCTTTGTCTTCAGAATTCGAATACCTCGCCTATCAAACAGACAAACTACTGTCGATCAACGTTTCTGAGCCACCAGAAAGTGAAGAGGCGGTAGCTGAAAAACAATTCCCGTTCACGGGTGAAAAGCTGTCCCTGAACTTTCAGGATATTGAGGTGCGAGCTGTTTTGCAGCTGATCGCTGACTTTACAGGTATGAACCTGGTGGCGTCAGACTCTGTCGGTGGCAACATTACTCTGCGTTTGCAAAATGTACCTTGGGATCAGGCGCTGGATCTCGTGCTGAAAACTAAGGGGCTTGGTCAGCGTCAGATGGGGTCTGTCCTGCTCATTGCCCCAGCCGAAGAAATCGCAGCGCGAGAAAAAGTTGAACTTGAAGCTGTGCGCCAGGTTGAAGAGTTAGCTCCGCTGGTAACTGAGTACATGCAACTGAAGTACGCTAAGGCCACTGACCTGGCAGAGCTTCTGACGTCTGAACAGGGCTTGCTATCTGAGCGTGGGACCGCTGTCGTCGATAGTCGTACGAACACTTTGCTCATGAAAGACAGTTCGAAAAACCTGGAAAAAGTCAGAGAAGCCCTGCAAATGCTGGATGTGCCTGTGCGTCAGGTACTGATCGAGGCTCGTATCGTTATTGCCACAACTAATGTCGGTGAAGAGTTGGGCGTGCAGTGGGGTGGTGCAAGTTATAAGGATAACGGAGATAACTGGACTACCTTCGGCGGTACTAAAACAACATTGGAAGAGACTAATCAAATCTTGTTTGACCGGGCGACTACGGGCACCAGTGATCAGACTATCGATCTTGAAGCTTCTGATATTGTGGATTTTGGTGTAACAGATGCCTCAGCAACTACGTTCGCTTTGGGGTACCAGACTGCAGATTTCCTACTTGATCTCGAGCTTTCAGCGATCGAAACCGAGGGGCGTGCTGATATTGTATCTCAGCCTCGTGTGATTACTGCTGATGGCCAGACCGCATCAATTGAGTCGGGTACCGAGATCCCTTACCTTCAGGCGAGTTCAAGTGGTGCTGCTAACGTTGCCTTTAAGTCAGCAGTGTTACGCCTTGAGGTGACACCACAGATCACACCTGACGATCGTATTATTATGGATCTGGTTATTAATCAGGATTCGGTTGGTGAGTTGACCGACGCAGGCCCTGCGATTGATACCAACGCGGTGGAAACTCAGGTGCTGGTTGAAAATGGTGAGACGATTGTCCTTGGTGGTATTTTCCGTTCAGAGGAGATTCGACAGGTATCCAAGACGCCATTCTTTGGCGATCTGCCTCTCATTGGTGCGCTTTTCCGCCGTACCAGTGAGCAGGAAGAGAAGAGCGAACTTCTTGTGTTTATTACTCCTCGACTGGTTAAGGAAACGCTCTCAGCACGTTGAAAATGACACAGTCTGTATTTCTTATCGGGCCGATGGGTGCTGGAAAAAGCACCATTGGCCGCATGCTTTCACAGGAACTTAAATACGAGTTTTTTGACTCAGATAAGGTGATTGAGGAACGCTGTGGCGCGGACATTCCCTGGATCTTTGATAAAGAAGGGGAGTTGGGTTTTCGCGAGCGCGAAGAATCAGTCATTGATGAACTGACTCAGCAGAAAGGCATTGTTCTCTCCACGGGTGGTGGTGCTGTATTGCGGAGTGAAAATCGCCAGCATCTTGCTTCCAGAGGAACAGTTATTTATCTCTGTACGTCTGTTGATCAGCAGTTGGCCAGAACTGCCCGCGACCGTAATCGTCCACTCCTCCAGACTGCCGATCCAGAAGCGGTGCTGCGCAAGCTGTTTGCAGAGCGTGATCCGCTCTATCGTTCTGTTGCCGATATTATTATTGAGACGGATCAGCGAAACCCTCGATGGGTAATTCAGGAACTCAAAAAACGTTTAAAAGGTGAATGATGCAGACCCTAACCGTAGATCTTGGCGATCGTAGTTACCCTATTTACATCGGCCCTGGCCTTCTGCGGAATAAAGAGCTGTATAGTCCCCATATTAAGGGTCGGCAGGTACTTATTGTCACCAATGAGACCGTCGCTCCTATCTATCTCGATGACGTAATGTCCGCACTGACGGATTATCAGGTCGACACCGTTATTTTGCCAGATGGTGAAAAGTACAAAGATCTCGATACCCTGAATATGATTTTTGACGAGCTGCTGGATCGTCGTCACAACAGAACAACGACTCTTATTGCGCTAGGCGGTGGAGTTATTGGTGATATGACTGGTTTTGCAGCGGCGACCTACCAGCGAGGTGTTAACTTTATTCAGGTTCCCACCACCTTGCTCTCGCAGGTTGACTCATCTGTGGGCGGCAAGACTGCCGTCAATCATGCTCTCGGTAAGAATATGATCGGTGCTTTCCATCAGCCGCAGGCTGTGATTGCTGATACCGATACGTTAGAAACGCTGCCTCTCCGTGAAATGGCTGCAGGCATGGCCGAAGTGATTAAGTATGGGTTGATCTCCGATTCTGAATTTTATGCATGGTTGCAGGATAACGTAGCCGGCCTGATGTCTGGTGATGATGAATCGCTTGCTGAAGCCATTTATCGATCTTGTGAGAATAAAGCGTCGGTAGTCGCTCAGGATGAGCGAGAGGGCGGAATCCGTGCAACACTCAATCTTGGGCACACCTTTGGCCATGCAATTGAGGCGCATCAGGGATACGGTAAGTGGTTGCACGGCGAAGCCGTTGGCGCTGGGATGATGATGGCAGCAGACCTGAGCAGAAGGCTGGGTTATCTTTCTGAGAAAGATGAGCACGATCTTTTACGTTTGTTGCAAGCGGCACATCTCCCAGTGAAAGGCCCAAGAGATATGTCCTGCGATGATTACATCAGTCGCATGGCGGTCGATAAGAAAGTTCTGGATGGTGCACTCAGACTGGTCTTGCTTAAGGGGATTGGGGAGGCCTATATTACGTCTGAGGTTCCCCGGGACCTGCTTGAAGAAACCTTGATGGCGTATGGCGCGAGCCGCTGAAAATAACCACTGGAGGAATTATGGAAACGGATTTTGATCTGGATCTTTCTGGTGTGAATGTGACACACAACTCTTCCAGCAAAGAGGCATTCTCTATGCATAGCCTTCTTGATTCTCAGAAACGTCATGTCGAGCTCCTGTCGCACCTTGCTTCTTACAGTGAGCTGCTGGTAGCCGTCACCGGCTATGAGGGCGCAGGGAAGTCGTTTATAGCGAATAACCTCGCGGCTCAAAGAGAGGCTCCTGATGAGACTCTCCTATTAACCGCAAGCGTTATGCTAGGCATGCCCTCAATACTGTCTTCAATCGCCGCTCACTGGGATATGCCGGCTATTCACGACGATGGTGCTCAGGCTCGTGAAGCTATTCGCAACGAGGCTATCGACAGGAGTGAGGCCGGCGGTAATCTACTGTTGATTATTGATCAGGCTGATCAGTTAGACGCGGAGAATCTGAATGACATAGCGCACTTTGCTCTGTTGGCGCCACAGGCGATTTCCGTCATCCTGTTTGGCGCTCCGGGTTATGAAAGTCATTTCCGAAATTCACCTGCACAGGCTCCGGTTCACGTACTAGCTGTTGAGCCGTTATCGGACTCTGAGATCGCGGCGCTTATGGCCAGCGTTTTTGGTGACGGAGAGGTCTGTCCGTTCGGGGATAAAGAACTCGCAGATATCATGATGGATTCTGGATGCTTGCCGGGACCAGCCCTTCGTCAAGGCGAACAAATACTGTCTTCGGCAACGCGTGCAGTCTCCAGTTCGCCGGCGGGTGGTTTTCCTGTGCGCAATATTCTCGCTATTGCCGGTGTCGTGACTGCTATTGCAATGGTGTTTATCTACCAGTGGGGAGCCTCATCAACCGACGATGAGCTGTCTCCAGAAATTCAGGCGCAGTTCGACTCCGCGAAAGATTTTAATTATCCCGGTGCTTCAGTTGAACCTCAGGCGCAACCCGAGGCAGACAGTAGTGATACATTGGCGCTTCCAGACAGGGCCGTTGTCGAGGCAGAAAGTCGTGTTGCAGCAAGTTCTGATGTGACGGCACTGTCGGGTTCCGATATCCAGCCGGAGGGGAGGGTCGTCTCTGGTGCGCCTGAATCGGTGCCAGATACAGGCTCTGATGCTACGCCTGTTTCCCGGGCTGAAGTTCAACCAGTTGAAGCGACAGCAGAACCCATGAACACCTCCTCTGAGCCGGTTAAGATTGGGACTTCATCTTACACTCCTGACGAACAGGCCTTGTTGGCATCTGAGTCAGGGTATATCGTGCAGTTACTGGGGTCGCACAGTTCCTCCGGTGCTGAAACCTTCCGTAACCAGTGGCAGAGCCAGATCACAGGGTCACTGTATCGTTACCAGACAACCTATAAAGGTAAAGACTGGTTCGTGGTGGTGTCAGGTGTCTATTCCAGCCGTGCAGAGGCGAGAGCTGCGGTAAATGCTATGCCGGCTTCGTTGCGTAAGCAGTCGCCCTGGGTTCGTCCTTTAGGGGATGTGCAGAAGGTAATCCGGTAAGTCTGGAGCCTGTTTTTCCCGGGTGTGTCAATCCGGGCCTTTCCTCTGTTCATTTGTGGCAACCGCCTCAGATGTGTAGAATGAGCGTCCTTTTGTCTCAAGGCCGCTTATTTTTTGATCGCATTTCGATTGTAAGCCCTTGATATTTAAACGATTTATTGGTGAGAGCTGTTCTATGAGAACTGGTCTGTATACTCCAGGCGAATTTAAGGATAACTGCGGCTTCGGTCTGCTTGCCCATCTTGAAGGTGAGCCAAGCCATAAACTGCTGCAGACATCTATTGAGTCCCTGACCTGCATGACACACCGTGGCGGTATTGCTGCGGACGGTAAAACCGGCGATGGCTGCGGTCTGCTGATTCAGAAACCAGACTCATTCCTGCGCGCCGTCGCCCAGGAACAAGGCATTGATTTGCCTGAACAATATGCTGTGGGCATGCTGTTTATGGATCTGGACGATGCGGTTTACGCGGAACAGAAAGCGGCCGTTGAAGCGGCGGTTGCGGGCCAGGGCCTGAACGTCCTGGGTTGGCGTACCGTGCCAACCAGCAATGACTGTCTGGGGCCGATGGCCATAGATTGTCTGCCTCGCTTTGAGCAGATCTTTATTGCGCCTGCTGAAACGCTGGATGATACCGACCTGTCGGTAAAACTGTTCTATGCCCGTCGCTTTGCTGAAAAAGCGCTGGAACAGTACCCTGATTTCTACATTGCCAGCTTCTCTGACCGTGTACTGTCGTACAAAGGCCTGATGATGCCGGTCGATTTGCCGAACTTCTACCTGGATCTCGGTGATGAGCGTCTGGAAACCGCTATTTGTGTTTTCCATCAGCGTTTCTCGACTAACACCATGCCTCGCTGGCCGCTGGCTCAGCCATTCCGCATGCTGGCCCACAACGGTGAGATCAACACCATTCGTGGTAACCGCAACTGGGCTAATGCCCGTGCGAGCAAGTTTGCCAGTGAACTACTGCCAAACCTGGAAGATATCTCTCCGGTAGTGAACACCACAGGCTCCGACTCTTCCTCCATGGATAACATGCTGGAATTGCTGGCGACGGGCGGTATGAATATCTTCCGTGCGATCCGTATGATGATTCCGCCAGCCTGGCAGAATGTCGAAACCATGGACTCTGATCTGCGTGCATTTTACGAGTACAACTCCATGCACATGGAGCCGTGGGACGGTCCTGCAGGTCTGGTAATTACTGACGGCCGTTATGCGGTATGTGGCCTCGACCGCAATGGTCTGCGCCCATCTCGTTGGGTAATCACCAAAGACAACTTTATTACTGTTGCATCGGAAGTGGGCGTATACAACTACAAGCCTGAAGATGTTGTAGCGAAAGGCCGTGTTGGCCCGGGTGACATTCTGGCGATCGATACTAAAGAAGGTAAGCTGCTGCGTACCGATGATATCGACACCATGATGAAAACCTCTCAGCCATACAAGCAGTGGCTGAAAGAAAATGCGCTGCGTATCGAGAGCCGCTTGCACCTCGAGAAAGTCGATGGTCAGGAAGCACTGTCAGGCGACGCATTGAACACCCATCAGAAGCTGCACCTGGTGACCCGAGAAGAGCGCGATCAGGTTCTGCGTCCAATGGCCGAAGACGGTCAGGAAGCAACGGGCTCTATGGGTGACGATACCCCGATGGCGGTTCTGTCTCAGCGTGTTCGTCACGTGGCTGACTACTTCCGTCAGATGTTTGCTCAGGTTACCAACCCACCGATCGATCCACTACGTGAGTCGATCGTGATGTCGCTGGAAACCTGTATCGGTGCAGAGAAGAATGTCTTTGAAGAGACGCCAGACCACGCTAATCGTGTGATTCTGACCTCTCCAGTGCTGTCGCCACTGAAGTTTGTTGGTCTTAAAGACACTGGCCGTGATGAATTCCGCACGAATACCTTGTCGATGGCTTACCCGGCGGGCACATCGTTGAAAGATGCCATCGTGGCTCTGGCTGACAAAGCCGAAGCAGCGATCCGCAACGGTGACGTAATCCTGATTTTGAGTGACCGTGACGTGGCTGAAGGTCAGTCTCTGATCCCAGCGCCAATGGCGACTGGTGCGGTACACCACCGTCTGAGTCAGAAAGGCCTGCGTACCAACGGTAACATCGTGGTTGAAACCGGTTCGGCTCGTGACGCACACCACTTTGCTGTCTTGCTGGGCTTTGGTGCGACTGCTGTTTACCCATGGCTTGCGTACGACATCCTCACCGACCTGCACCGCAGCGGTGAAGTTCTGGGTGACCCACTGAAATCTCAGGCGAACTACCGCAAGGCGATTCGTAAGGGGCTGCTGAAAGTGATGTCTAAGATGGGTATCTCGACCATCACTTCATACCGTGGCTCTCAGCTGTTTGAAGCCATTGGTCTGAGCAAAGACATCGTTGATCTGTGTTTCTGCGGCGTGACCAGCCGTATTGAAGGCGCGAGCTTCACCGACTTTGAAGAAGACCTGATGGTCATCAACAAGGTTGCCTGGAAAGCACGTAAACAGATCGAACAAGGCGGTCTGCTGAAATATGTTCACGGTGGCGAATACCACGCGTACAACCCAGATGTGGTTAAGAACATTCAGGAAGCAGTCCAGACTAACTCGCAAGCGGCCTATGACCGTTTCGCCGAGCTGGTAAATAAGCGTCCTGTCGCAACGATCCGCGACATGCTGACCTTCCGCAAAGATATCCAGTCAATTGATATCTCTGAAGTGGAACCGGCTGAGAAAATCTTCCCTCGCTTTGATACAGCGGCGATGTCTCTGGGGGCTCTGTCTCCAGAAGCCCATGAAGCACTGGCGATGGCAATGAACGAACTGGGTGGTCGCTCGAACTCGGGTGAAGGCGGCGAAGACCCACTGCGTTACGGCACGACACGTAACTCTAAAATTAAGCAGATCGCTTCCGGTCGTTTCGGTGTGACTCCTCACTACCTGTCCAGCGCTGAAGTGCTGCAGATTAAGGTGGCTCAAGGCGCGAAGCCGGGCGAAGGTGGCCAGCTGCCAGGTGGTAAAGTTAACCAGCTGATCGCGACCCTGCGTTACTCAGTACCAGGCGTGACGCTGATTTCTCCACCACCACATCACGATATTTATTCGATCGAAGATCTGGCGCAGCTGATCTATGACCTGAAGCAGGTGAACCCAACTGCACTGGTATCGGTGAAACTGGTATCTGAACCGGGTGTTGGCACGATCGCAGCGGGTGTGGCCAAGGCCTACGCCGACCTGATCACCATCTCTGGTTACGACGGTGGCACGGCAGCGTCTCCGCTGACGTCTATTAAGTACGCGGGTTCTCCTTGGGAGCTGGGTCTGTCCGAAGCGCACCAGGCGCTGCGTGGCAATGACCTGCGTGGCAACGTACGTGTTCAGACCGATGGTGGTCTGAAATCTGGTCTCGACGTGGTGAAAGCGGCGATTCTGGGTGCTGAATCCTTCGGTTTCGGCACGCTGCCAATGGTTGCTGTGGGCTGTAAATACCTGCGTATCTGTCACCTGAACAACTGTGCGACCGGTGTTGCCACGCAGAACGATGATCTGCGTGAGAAGCACTACATCGGCACCAAAGAGATGGTCGTGAATTACTTCCGCTTTGTAGCTGAAGAAGTTCGTGGCTGGATGGCAAAAGTCGGTGTTCGCTCCATGGAAGAGCTGGTAGGTCGTACAGATCTGCTGGAAGTTCTGGAAGGCAAGACCGAGAAGCAGCGTCATCTGGATCTGTCACCGCTGCTGGGCAGTGACCTGATTCCGGCCGACAAGCCGCACACGGTGAAAGTTGAGCGCAACAAGCCTTATGACGAAGGTCTGCTGGCGGAGCGTATGGTTGAAGAAACTCTGTCTGCGATTGAAAACAAAGCAGGCGGTGAGTTCAGCTTCCACATCACCAACTGTGACCGTTCTGTTGGTGCTCGCCTGTCTGGTGAAATCGCCAAACGCCACGGTAACCAAGGCATGGCTAACGCGCCAATCCGCCTGAACTTGACCGGTATTGCTGGACAGTCGTTCGGTGTATGGAACGCTGGCGGCCTGGAGATGGTTCTTGAAGGCGATGCGAACGACTATGTCGGTAAGGGTATGACTGGCGGTAAGCTGGTTATCCGTCCGCCTCAAGGTTCTACCTTCAAGACCAACGACACCTCTATTGTAGGTAACACCTGTCTGTACGGTGCAACCGGCGGTAAGCTGCTGGCGGCAGGCCGCGCTGGTGAGCGTTTCGGTGTGCGTAACTCCGGCGTTCACGCCGTGGTTGAAGGTGCTGGTGACCACTGCTGTGAGTATATGACCGGCGGTATGATCTGTGTGCTTGGCGAGACTGGCTATAACTTCGGCGCGGGTATGACGGGCGGTTTCGCTTACGTACTCGACCGCGACAATACGTTTGTTGATAAGTACAACCATGAACTGGTGGATATTCACCGCATCAGTAATGAAGAGACTGAAGGTCATCGCAACCACCTGCGTAGCGTGATTCGTGAGTTCGTGGAAGAGACCGGAAGCGAGTGGGGCCAGCAGATTCTGAATGACTTTGATGGCTTCATTGGTAAATTCTGGCTGGTTAAGCCGAAAGCGGCTGACTTACAACAACTGCTGAACAGTACCCGTGCTCGTCCTGAGTAATTGGTCCGGGACGAGAGAGAGAGGTTCGAGATGACACAACGTCTGAACAATAATTTCCAGTTTGTGGATGTGGGTCGGCAGGACCCATCCAAGAAAGCGATCGACGTCCGTAAGGCGCAGTTCGTTGAAATTTACGAGCCCTTCCAGCAGGAAGAGGTGACCGACCAGTCACATCGTTGTCTGGCCTGCGGTAACCCATACTGTGAGTGGAAGTGCCCAGTACACAACTACATTCCTAACTGGCTGAAACTGGCCAGTGAAGGCAACATCATGGAAGCGGTAGAGCTGAGCCATGCGACCAATACACTGCCAGAGGTCTGTGGCCGCGTTTGTCCTCAGGATCGTCTGTGTGAGGGATCGTGTACGCTGAATGATGGCTTTGGTGCTGTGACCATTGGTAATGTTGAGAAATATATTACTGATACCGCCTTCGCTATGGGCTGGCGCCCAGACATGTCGGATGTGAAGCCAACTGGTAAGCGCGTTGCGATTATCGGTGCAGGCCCTGCGGGTCTGGGTGCTGCCGATATTCTGGTGCGTAACGGAGTCACTCCGGTTGTCTTCGATAAGTACCCCGAAATCGGCGGTCTGCTGACCTTCGGTATTCCAGAGTTCAAGCTCGAGAAGACCGTGATGTCTAACCGTCGTGAAGTGTTCGAAGGTATGGGCGTTGAGTTCCGTCTGAACACGGAAGTGGGTAAAGATATTGAATTCCAGAACATCGTCGACGAATTCGATGCTGTTTTCCTGGGGATGGGTACCTACAACTACATGAAGGGCGGCTTCCCGGGTGAAGATCTGCCAGGCGTTCATGACGCACTGGATTTCCTGATCTCTAACGTGAATCGAAACCTCGGTTTCGAGAAAGACGCTGCAGACTTCGTCAGTATGAAGGGTAAGAAAGTGGTTGTTCTGGGTGGTGGTGACACCGCGATGGACTGTAACCGTACTTCTATCCGTCAGGGTGCAGACACTGTGACCTGTGCCTACCGTCGTGACGAAGAAAACATGCCGGGCTCTAAGCGAGAGGTAGTTAACGCGCGCGAAGAAGGCGTTAACTTCCTGTTCAACCGTCAGCCTGTCGCCATCGTTGGTGAGGACAAGGTTGAAGGCGTGAAGGTTGTGACGACCAAGATGGGTGAGCCAGACGAAAACGGTCGTCGTCGTCCTGAGGTAGTTGAAGGTTCTGAAGAGATTCTGCCAGCAGATGCGGTATTGGTTGCTTTTGGTTTCCGTCCAAGTCCTGCTCCTTGGTTCAAGGACTTTGGTATCGAACTGAACAGCTGGGACGGTGTGGTTGCACCAGAAGAGCAGGAGTTCAAACACCAGACGTCTAACCCGAAAGTGTTCGCCGGCGGCGATATGGTTCGTGGTTCAGACCTCGTCGTGACTGCGATCTACGAAGGTCGCCAGGCAGCAGAAGGCATTCTCGATTATCTCGATGTCTGATTCTGTACCTGCATGACATAGCCGTCGGACGTGACCGACTGCGCCAGAAAACGCGACTTCGGTCGCGTTTTCTTTTTTTGCGCTAGAGCTAAAATGGCAAGCAGGGTATGCTGGCCAGTGATTTGATATACCTTTCTGACTGAATCCAGATGGAGCTGCACCATGAGTATGTATCGTTTTTATCTTACCGCGTTGATGGCTGGGTTGCTGGCTGGCTGTGGCGGTGGCGATCCGGTCGTACCCGCTGATGAAGAGTCCGACTCCGGCAGTGGAGATGATGGTGGGAGTGAAGTCAGTGCAGCTACTTCTTCGTACTATCCACTGCAGTTCTATATTACTGGTGAGGGCTATACGGACGAGAGTGACGTATTCGCCGGAGTGTGGTTCAGTCCTCTGATACACGGGTTTGTTATTTCTCCCGTTCACGCTGAAACGCTGGCTCCATTAGAAAATCCCGATATCACCAATTATGTGGTTACAGTTGACGGCGAACCGGTGTCTGCCGCAGAGCAAGGCCTTATGATGCAAAAGATTATCGGTCTTCCCGTTGATCTTCGTACCGCAATTGTCCTGGATACCAGTGCGAGTAATAGTGCGGCTGCAGGAGTGTCCGTCAGTGCTCTGGTAAATGAAGTAAAAGATTACATTGCAGCTGCACAGGCGAGCAGCAATCCGATCATAGCGCAACAGCAATATACACTGGTCGCGTATGCTGACGCTGGTGATGGTGTAGATGCGTTAGTTGCTGACTTCACTACCGATGCCGCCACGTTAAATGCTGCCCTTGATGCTTTGCCGGCAACCTGGGGCGACCGCGGGGCGAGTTCTGCAACGTATGAAGCAATCGTCACGGCTGTAGGTCGTTACGTCGGTACTGGTAGTGGTGGCGTATCAGCTGATATTGATCTGTTTACAGATGACCTCGATGATCTCACTGAAGGCTATACTTATAACGGCTCCTTCTTTGGAAATACAGCTTACCAGCTGACAGGTGTAAGGGTATCGAATGTTGTTCTGGTATCTGCCGGAGCGAACACGAACACCCAGGCATTTAATAAGGAAGATGCGTTACAGGCGCTGAATTGGCAGTCGCTTCTTCAGTTTGTAGAAGACGATGGCAGTGGAGCAACAGACGACCAGGCGGATGGAGAGACAGAAAGTCAAAACTCAGATACTTTGAGCATCGGTAAACCTCTGATCTACGTTTCAGTAGCCGAGTCGGGAGTTGAACCAGCGGCAGGGATCGCTGAGCTGGCTACTGAGGTTATCAGTACTAATTCGCTGAC
Organism: Thalassolituus sp. UBA3500; assembly: GCF_002377545.1. Classification (NCBI taxonomy): domain Bacteria; kingdom Pseudomonadati; phylum Pseudomonadota; class Gammaproteobacteria; order Oceanospirillales; family Oceanospirillaceae; genus Thalassolituus; species Thalassolituus sp. UBA3500. Next base: position 26,699 of record NZ_DFQB01000005.1, read on the forward strand.
ATCGTTCGATTTCGCATCGCAAGTGATTGCGGCACAGGAAGCGGCGTTTGATGAGCGTATGTTGCTTGATAACCAGTATCTCGTTCGATATGCCATGTTTGAGCGTGATGGTACGCATGAAGCGATCTTTCAGAGTGAGTCCGATGGCTACAACTACGCTCTTACGACAGATATCGACCTGAGCGATGGTAGCTTTTTACTGTTTCCTGAGACTGAACCAGTGGTCGAAATTGCAGGGCCGAAAAACGGGTATATACCGGCAGGCTCAGTAAGTCTGTCTGATGTAACCAGCCTTTACCCCGCGACTCGCTGGACTGTCGCAACCTACGAGGCGGCTGATTACAGCTGGACTGTTGGAGGTTCCCTACGAAATGCCAACGCCGACGGCTCGATCACAATTTCTTCGGGAGATATTGGTCAGGCAGTTGTGCTAACCAACGATTCACTCAGCTCAGGAACAACGGCAGCCTCATTAACTGTCGTCCAGTAACTGTGCTCATGTCACAAACCCGGCCCTGCGCCGGGTTTTTTGTTATTATTCCTGCCTGAAATTTTTTACATTACTCCGGAAGTTTTATGTCTGAGCTTAAAAACGATCGTTTTCTGCGTGCCTTATTGCGTGAGCCTGTCGATCGCACTCCAATATGGATGATGCGTCAGGCAGGGCGCTACTTGCCTGAATACAAGGCGACCCGTGCTCAGGCCGGCGACTTTATGTCTCTTTGTAAAAATGCTGAGCTGGCTTGCGAAGTTACTATTCAGCCGCTGGAGCGCTTTCCGCTGGATGCTGCGATTCTGTTTTCCGATATCCTGACCATTCCGGATGCCATGGGGTTGGGTCTGTATTTTGAGACCGGCGAGGGGCCTCGCTTCAAGAAGGTCGTGCGCACAGAGCAGGATGTTGCTGACCTTCCGGTTGCAAATACAGAAGCGGACCTGGATTACGTACTGAAGGCAGTCTCTACCATTCGCAGCGAGCTGAATGGTCGCGTTCCTTTGATTGGTTTCTCAGGCAGCCCATGGACACTGGCAACCTACATGGTTGAGGGCGGATCATCAAAAGACTTCCGCCACGTAAAGGCCATGATGTACGACACGCCAGAAGTGATGCATGAATTGCTGAATAAGTTAGCGTTATCTGTGATTGATTACCTTAACGGTCAGATTAAGGCAGGTGCGCAAGCGGTTCAGATCTTTGATACCTGGGGAGGCAGCCTCAGTGACGTTGCCTACCGCGAGTTCTCGCTCAAGTATATGAAGCAGATTGTTGATGGCCTTATTCGTGAGCACGACGGTCATAAGATCCCTGTGATTCTGTTCACTAAAGGTGGCGGTCAGTGGCTGGAGTTGATGGCCGATACGGGTGCTGATGGTCTGGGTCTCGACTGGACGACGGACATTGGCAATGCCCGCGGGCGTGTAGGTAACCGCGTTGCGCTACAAGGGAATATGGACCCATCCGTGCTGTATGCATCGCCAGCGACTATTCGCGCAGAAGTGAAGCGGATTCTCGATAGTTATGGTCAAGGCTCGGGTCACATCTTTAACCTGGGGCACGGCATTCATCAGTTTGTTGACCCCGAGCATGCGAAGGCCTTTGTTGAAGCTGTTGTTGAGCTGAGCCCTCAGTACCACAGTTGAGACCGCGGAGATAAAAAGCCCTGTCAGTCGGGGTTTTTTATCGTCTATAGTTAGTGATTCGAGCTGACAATACTTCGCAAATGGCACTTCTGTCTTAAAAGTGCGGAGCTGATACACTTATTGTACAACTGTGAGTGGAGACTCTCTGAATATGAACCTCATCTGGGTTCCTCTTCTACCCCTGCTGGGCTGCCTGGTGTCACTGTTACTCGGGCGTTACCCACGATCAACAATGGCGCTTGGCGCTGCCATTCTGCCTGCTATTGCCTTAGGTATAGTTGTCTCTCTCGCACCAGAGGTTATGTCGGGCAACAACCCTGTCGTGACGTTTGACTGGGTACCAGCGTTATCCCTGCAGATAAGCTTCATGCTTGATGGCCTGGCATTGATGTTTAGCCTGCTGATCCTTGGTATCGGTCTGCTGGTGATTCTGTACGCTCGCTACTATTTGTCTGAAGCCGATAATGCCGGTCGTTTTTATGCCAGCCTGCTGTTATTTATGACAGCAATGCTTGGTGTTGTTCTCTCGGCAAACCTGATTCAGCTCTGGTTTTTCTGGGAGCTGACCAGTGTCAGCTCCTTTATGCTCATTAGCTATTGGTCACATCGTTCCGATGCCCGAAAGGGCGCCCGTATGGCGATGACCATTACCGGTGCTGGTGGACTGGCCTTGCTGGCTGGCCTGATTCTGATTGGCGAAGTTGTTGGCAGTTATGACCTGCAAACTGTGTTGGCCAGCGGCAGCCTGATCGCAGAACACAGCCTGTACCCTGTCATCGTCGTTCTGGTGCTGCTGGGTGCGTTTACCAAGTCGGCGCAGTTCCCTTTCCACTCGTGGCTACCACAAGCGATGGCGGCACCTACGCCGGTCTCTGCTTATCTGCATTCTGCAACCATGGTGAAGGCGGGCATCTTTCTGATGGCTCGCTTCTACCCTGTATTGTCTGATACGCACTTGTGGTTCGCTCTGGTGAGCCTGGTTGGTCTGACGACCTTGCTGGTAGGGGCTTACACCGCTCTGTTTAAGCACGACCTTAAGGGGTTGCTGGCGTATTCGACCATCAGTCACCTGGGTCTTATTACTCTCCTTCTTGGCCTGGATACCGAGCTGGCTTCCATTGCTGCTATGTTTCACGTGATTAACCACGCCGTTTTTAAGGCATCGTTGTTTATGGCAGCGGGGATCATTGATCACGAGTCCGGTTCGCGTGATATGCGCAAACTCAATGGTCTTTTCCGTTACATGCCGTATACCGCAACCCTGGCTATGGTGGCAGCGTCATCGATGGCAGGTGTGCCGTTGCTGAATGGCTTCTTGTCGAAGGAAATGTTGTTCGCTGAATCTCTGCATCAGGAAACCTTCGGTTCTCTATCCTGGCTGATTCCTTTGCTGGTAACGTTTGGCGGGGCTCTGGCTGTTGCCTACTCACTTCGTTTTGTTCACGACGTATTCTTTAACGGAGAGCCGATCGGCCTGGAGAAAACACCGCACGAGCCGCCACGTTACATGCGCGTCCCCGTCGAGATTTTGGTGGTTCTATGTCTGTTGGTCGGTGTTCTGCCAGATCTGATTGTTGGTGACCTGCTGGTTGCCGTCGGTGCTTCACTGATGCCGGCAGGCGTTCCTGAGTTTAGTATTTCTATCTGGCATGGCTTCAATATTCCGCTTCTGATGAGCTTCCTCGCTGTGCTGGGCGGTGTCGCTCTTTATCGTCAGCGTCGCCATATGTTTAATTTCCAGGCTCGCTTTACCGAGGTTGACCCTAAGCTGGCCTTTGAACATATGATTCAGACGCTGGTTGAGCGCGCACGCTCGGTACAGTTGTGGCTCGACAACGGTAGCTTCCAGCGTTACGCGCTGTGGTTGTTGCTGATGGCAATCGCTGCGATGAGTGTCCCTATGGTGAACATTCCTCATGCACGCGGAAGCCTGGAAGTAACCGAACTGGACATGGTGGCTCTGGGTGGTGCTCTGCTTATGATTGTTGCCTCTGTGGCGACGGCGATGCTTAGCCATCAACGCCTTCTGGCGCTGGTGACTATTTCAGTTGTTGGCTTGGTGGTTTCTGTCGCATTTGCCTGGTTCTCAGCCCCGGACCTCGCGCTGACGCAGCTGTCTGTTGAGGTTGCGACCATTATCCTTTTCTTGCTAGCGCTTTATTTTCTTCCGCAGAAAGTCAGCCTTAATCACCTTTCACCCGGGCGCATTGTTCGCGACATGGGTATTGCTACGGCAGCAGGTGCCATTGTGGGAACGTTGACCTATGCCATGCTGACGCGTCCGTTTGACAGTATCAGTAGCTTCTTCACGGCCAACGCGAAAACCGGCGGTGGTGGTACCAATGTTGTTAACGTCATTCTGGTCGATTTCCGTGGCTTCGATACCTTTGGTGAAATTACCGTACTGGCGATTGCAGCGATCGGTATCTACAAATTGCTGGCGGGTGTACGCCTGTTCGTACCTGCTGCGGATATGGACGGTCGGCCATGGTCGAAAGACAGCCACCCGCTTATGTTGATGCAGATATCTCAGAGCCTGCTCCCTCTTGCTCTACTGGTGTCTGCCTATATTTTCCTGCGTGGGCATAATCTTCCCGGTGGCGGTTTCATCGCAGGTCTGATCACGGCGATTGCCCTGATTCAGCAATATGTGGCAAACGGTGTTGTTTGGATGCGTGATCGCGGTGATCTTAAGTTTCAATGGTTTATCGTCTGGGGGCTATTTATCGCCTTCGCCTCTGGTGTCGGAAGCTGGTTCTTTGAGCGTCCGTTCCTGACATCCTGGTTTGATTATTTCTACCTGCCATTGGTAGGTAAGTTTGAGTTAGCCAGCGCAATGGCGTTTGATCTTGGTGTTTATCTGACGGTCATTGGTGCAACGTTGTCGATTCTTGCCAACCTCGGTAAGTTGACGACGACAGACCGACCCACGCGGCCTGGAAGGAGATCCTGATGGAGTTGATTTTTGCAGTTACTGTCGGCGTGATGGTGACTTGTTCAGTCTTTCTGATGTTGCGGGGCCACACCTTTGCGGTTGTTATTGGTCTCACACTGATGTCTTACGCTGTAAACCTGTTTTTGTTTGCAAGCGGTGGGCTCGCGCTGCATAAGCCAGCCATTCTGGCGGATGGTGCTGAATACTCAGATCCGCTGCCACAGGCGCTCGTCCTGACTGCGATCGTTATCGGTTTTGCAATGACGGCCTTTGCTCTGATTCTTGCAATCCGTGCTCGTGCGGACCTGGGCAATGATCAGGTGGATGGTCGTGCCTTGCCGGGGGATTCTCTGGCGAACAAAGAGTCACAGGGAAAAATGCGACAAAACCCTGTCAGCAGCACTGCGAAAAACACCGGAGGTAAGACAAGGTGATGCATTTGCCGGCACTTCCTGTGCTTCTACCATTTTTCGCGGCAATTCTGATTCTGTATCCGTGGTTTAACAAACGCCTGCATCTGCAGCGTCTGGTTGCTCAATTTGCACTCTTGATGCTGGTGGCGGTGTCTATGCTGACGCTGTTCAAGACGCTGGCAGATGGCCCTATCGGCTATGCTATGGGTGACTGGGAAGCACCGTTTGGTATTTATCTACTCGCCGATCCGCTCGCGGCGTTTATGTTGGTGGTTACGTCTGTTCTGGCTCTCTGTACACATCTTTATGCGTGTGGCGGTGAGGATAAAACGGGGCGTTTTTTCCATCCTCTGTTTATGTTCCAGTTGATGGGATTGAATGGCGCCTTCCTGACGGCCGATGCCTTTAACCTCTTCGTTTTTTTCGAGATCCTTCTGATCGCCTCGTACTCTTTGTTGATACACGGAGGTGGCCGTGAAAGAACTCGTGCAGCTCAGCATTATGTACTCTACAACCTGATAGGTTCAGCCTTCTTCCTGATCGCGTTGGCCTTGCTCTACAGAGCCTTTGGTACTCTGAATATTCCGGACATGGCATTGCGAGCGCCTGAATTGCCTGAAGAGAGTGTACCGCTCGCACAGGCTGGTGGGCTTTTATTGATGGTTGTTTTCGGCGTGAAAGCGGCACTGTTACCACTCCACTTCTGGCTACCAAGAACATACAGCACGACATCGGTGCCGGTTGCTGCTTTATTCGCCGTTATGACCAAGGTGGGCGTGTACAGCCTGTGGCGGATTCACAGCGTTGTGTTTGGGCACGACAGCGGTGAGTTATCTGACCTTGGCGTTGTCCCGCTGTCCTGGTTGTCCGGACTGACGGTACTGGCCGGGGCCATAGGAGCACTGGCAAGTCAGACATTACGTTGGTTGATCGCTAATTTGATTATTATATCCGTCGGTACGCTGTTGATGACCGTAGCCATGGGGACGACTCAATCGGTTGCGGCAGGCCTGTACTACACCTTGCACAGTACTTTGATGAGTGGGGCGTTCTTTCTGGTGGCTGGTTTGATTCTCATGCAGCGCGGACAGGCGGAAGATCGCTTCGTTCGTTCCCGCCCACTGCTTTATCCAATCTTCACCGGCGTTCTTTTTGCCGTCACGGCGATGGCCATGATTGGCTTGCCTCCGTTCTCGGGCTTCTTAGGTAAAGTCTTTATCCTTCAGGCTGCCATTGATAGCGGAGACGCTATCTGGGTATGGCCAATTGTACTGATCTCTGGTCTGGCGGCACTAATCGCGTTGTCACGTGCGGGAACCACTCTGTTCTGGAGAACGCAGGGTTCTGTCGTTCCAGAAGCCAAAGAGAAGCTGAGTAACGTCCACCTCGTGGCGGCTGGTCTACTGGTCGCTACTACTCTGGTCCTGGTTATTGGTGCTGGGCCTCTGACTGAATGGTCACTGCGAGCAGCCCAGGATCTGCATACGGGTGTGACGTTGAATTACCTGAATGGAGGGCAGCCATAATGAAGCGCTTGCTGCCAATGCCATGGCACTCAGTCATGCTGATAGCCGTCTGGCTTCTATTAAATGGCTTCTCGTACGGACAGTTATTGCTGGCTGTCATCCTGGCGTTGCTGATTCCAATTATTACGTATCCATATGTTCGCGGTCATGCGCCGGTGAAAAAGCCTTTAGCAATGATGACGTACTCGCTGCGCCTGTTATATGACATCGTAGTCGCTAATCTTGATGTGGCTCGTAGGGTCGTGTTGCCGAATCGTTATCTCAAGCCCGGTTGGCTGGCTTATCCATTATCCATGACGGAGCCGTTCCCCGTGACCGTGCTGGCAAGCTCTGTGTCACTGACTCCAGGAACGGTAAGCGTCGAGTTTTCAGAAGACCGCACGTGTCTATATATCCACGTTCTCCACCTTGAGGACGAGAAAGAACTTCAGGCATTTATATTCCGCCGTTACGAACAGCCGCTGAAGGAGATATTCGGATGCTGAGTAATGTCATCATGATCTGTACCGGGATGATTGGACTGGCGATGCTTTTCTGCCTTTGGCGCTTGATTAAGGGGCCAGATATTACAGACCGAATCCTTGCTTTGGATACGCTGTACATCAACAGTATTGCTCTGATTATTCTGCTGGGCCTGTACTACGGGACCGCTCTTTATTTCGAAGGTGCTCTGCTGATCGCTATGCTCGGTTTTGTCAGCACCTCGGCCGTCGCCAAATACCTGTTGCGGGGTGACATCATTGAATAATCTGCCTGTATATAGTGATTATCTTGTCGCTGCACTCCTGATTGGTGGCGCGTTGTTTATGCTCGTAGGTTCGTGGGGGTTGGCAAAGCTGCCTGATTTTTACACACGCCTCCATGCACCGACAAAAGCATCTACGCTCGGCATGGGAGCGACTCTGCTCGGGTCGCTGGTTTGGTTCAGCGTGCAGGAAGAAAGCCTGCACATCCATGAGTTAGTGATCAGTATTTTCTTATTTCTGACCGCTCCTGTGTCTGCCTATATGATGGGCAAAGCAGCGATTCATCGCCGCCGACCTATGGCAGACGGCACTCGCAATGAAGAGGAAGCAGAGCGGGCAGCAGAACGTAGAGGCATTAACGACCGGGACGACTAAGCCTGGGTTACGGAGTCTTCTTACAGGCGTTCGATGGCTTCCTGAAGTTTATCAACGCCAATGACCTCCATCCCAGCAACCGGCTGCTTAGGCACATTCGCTTTTGGCACAATCGCCCGCGTAAAACCATGCTTCGCCGCTTCTTTAATCCGCTCCTGCCCCGAAGGAACCGGGCGGATTTCTCCGGATAAGCCGACCTCACCGAAGACAATCAGACCCTGCTCAAGAGGTTGATTGCGGAAGCTGGACAGGGCAGCTAATAACAGCGCCAGGTCTGCTCCTGTTTCGTTTACTTTTACGCCGCCAACGACATTGATATACACATCCTGATCACCAAGGTGGATACCGCCATGGCGATGCAATGCTGCGAGCAGCAGGTTAAGACGATTCTGATCCAGACCAACCGCCACCCGCTTCGGGTGTCCGAAATGGCTGTCGTCGACTAAGGCCTGAATTTCGACCAGCAGTGGGCGTGTGCCTTCCCATATCACCATCACGACACTGCCAGCGGCAGGTTCGTCGCCGCGACTGAGAAAAATCGAGCTTGGGTTTTTAACCTCTTTCAGGCCGCGCTCCAACATGGCGAAAACACCCAGCTCGTTAATCGCGCCAAAACGATTTTTAATGCCCCGCAAAACACGATAGCGGCTGTCGCCTGAGCCTTCGAGCATGATCGAGCAGTCGATCATATGTTCCAATACTTTCGGGCCAGCCAGAGAACCGTCTTTGGTGACATGGCCGACAAGAAACAGAACTGTGCCGGTCTGTTTGGCAAACCGGGTCAGATAGGCTGCGCTTTCACGGACCTGAGAAACACTGCCTGGTGCCGACTCAATACCATCCACATGCATCACCTGAATGGAGTCGATCACGACAATACGAGGTTTATGCTGCTGCAATACATTGGTCAGTCGTTCGACATTGGTTTCACTCAGCATCTGTAATTGATCCGTTGGCAAGCCAAGTCGGTTTGCCCGCAGCGCTACCTGTTGCAGGCTCTCTTCACCCGTAACGTAAATAGCTGGCATCTGCGTCGCCAGATAACACAGGGTCTGTAACAACAGTGTCGATTTACCCGCGCCCGGATGGCCACCAATAAGAATCGCAGAGCCTGGCACCAGGCCGCCCCCTAACACCCGGTCGAACTCCTGCATTCCGGAACTGAACCGTGGTAGTTCGGCGAGATCGACGTCGGCGAGTTTGATGACATCGCTCGTTCCGGCATCGCCGGCATAACCACTGAACCGGGTATCTCTTGCAGCGGTTTTCGCTGAAGCTACGACAAATTCCTGCAGGGTATTCCACTGCCCGCAACCGGCACACTGGCCTTGCCATTTGCTGTGATCGGCGCCGCATTCATTGCAGACGTAGGCGGTTTTCTTTTTGGCCATGTAGCGTTCGCTGTTTCTCGTACTGGATAGTGTTCAAAAGTGTACTCGTATTTGAGTGTATCTTCGACATACTCGAACCAGATACCACGGTGTTGCGGTTTTAGCGAATGTATGGACTGCAGGGGACTGTCTATGGAGTAGAAATATTGCGAATGCGCTGTTAATAAAAGCAGGGTTCGATGGCCCGCCGTAAATACGTCCCTGTAGGC
>NZ_DFQB01000005.1:36220-82814 GCF_002377545.1 Thalassolituus sp. UBA3500
CGCCGTAAATACGTCCCTGTAGGCTCGGGCACAGCATCCATGCTGTGCACGGCCCTCGCCACCTGCTTTTACCAACAACTACCCGCAGCCTCGGTGGTTACCTGTGAATCTCTAGTGATAAACGTTCTACCTGATGGGATTGATTGATACTATGTCGCCACATTTTACTGGGCTGCAGATCAGCCTATTCGGGAGGTTTCGTGTCGTTCGGTCAGTTTATTGCCTTAGCATCCTTCGTACTCTCAATGGGTACGATTGCGGTGACTTATTTTGTTGGAACCTCGGCGGGTACCGCAGAACTATGTAACCCGTTTTTCGATGGCTGTACGGATATAACTCATACCGGAATGAAAGGTGACGCAGGCTTTATCTTTCGTGGGGGAATGATTGCCGCATGTGCATTTTTCGTTATCTGGTGGCAGGTTTATCGTGTTTGGCTGAGCCCGTATTCCGGGCGTGTTGCGCTGGGCTCAATGCAGTTTTTTGGTGTGTTGGCTGCGGTTGGTCTGTTGGCAGGTACGGCCGTGTTGCTGCCCGAGAAATCAGATACCCGTTGGGGGATACACGTGCGCGGTGCCAATCTGTTTTTTCAGGGGATGTTGATTGCACTTACGACCGCGTACGTTCTTACCTTTAAAGCGAGGAAAAAAGGGCTACAGGTACCGAGTTTTGCAGTGAAGACTGCAGTCATGGGCATTCTCTGGTTTATGTTTATTGCTTTCGCCGGAGTGACTGTTGGGATAGAAATGAGCCACGGTAAGCGCATCATTGAATGGTGGGCGACCCTGTTTATCGGGATTTACTTTCTGTCATCCTATTGGGACTGGAAAAGTATCCGCCTCATCAGCGAAAGTCACCCCACACATACTGGAGAACGCTGAGAGCTGTCAGCGCTGCGGTCTCGGTACGAAGTATGCGAGGCCCGAGTAGTAAACCATCAAACCCTGACTCCTGACATTGAGTCACCTCAATGTCAGAGAAACCGCCTTCGGGGCCAACCAGAAGCGCAATGCTTTGTGGAGACTGGCCGGAGGACACCTCAGATTCGAGGGGCTTCTGGTTGTGAGGGTGAAGCAGCAACTTTCTGTCGGCATCTGTGTCAGTGCTCCAGTCACTCAGCGACTTTGGTGGATGGATTACCGGAACGGTATTTCTTCCACTCTGTTCGCAGGCGGAGATGGCAACTTTCTGCCAGTGCTCGAGCTTTTTCTCCATGCGATCGCCTTTCAGGCGCACATCACAACGTTCACTCGTCAACGGCGTAATGTCAGTCACGCCTAATTCCGTTGCCTTCTGAATAGTAAAATCCATCCGGTCACCTTTTGAGATGACCTGACCCAGATGTATCTCCAGTTTCAGCGGAGCATCCTGTCGGATGACATGCGTCACTGATGCCGATGCGGATTTCTTGCTCTCGATGATGAGCTGTGCCTGATACTCAGAACCATCACCATTGAAGAGACGCAGATCGTCGCCCTCTTTCATACGTAAAACACGGACGAGGTGCGTTACTGCCTGGTCATCCAGTGCGACGGTCGTATTTTCAGTGAGTGGCTCGGGAGTATAAATTCGAGGGCCAGACATCATGCGCTCTCAACAGAGTATTAGTGAATGAAGTAAGGCGCATGATAGCAGAGGGGAGGCCTCTTTTACTGCAGTAAATGAGGCCTTTTGAAATGAAGTTCAGCAAGCCGCATCGTTCTGAGCTTCGCGCTCTGAGCGCAAGCGGCGTGATTGTAGCTGGAACAGGTGGTGAATCAGAATTTCCTGTTCTGCCTCTCTGAGACCTTCAAAATCGACTCGCACAAGATAGGGAGCATCAGGGTCTGCCGTATGCTCCACACCAACAATTGTCCCCATTAGAGTCACTGGAATATTGGACGGCTTAAGCTGCATCTGCAGTCGCAGATTGTCACTCTCACTGAGTGGTTCTGTGGAATGGAATGCCATGCCGCAGGCGCTCAGATTCACCCGCGTGCGCACTTCGGTTTGTGATAGTTCGGGTTTTGCGTCTGGCCCAACAGGGGAGTTCAGCAAGTTGACCTTCTGGTTCAGCAGTTCAAACAAGCGGGCAACCGTGGGGTTCTGTGCCTGTACCTGATGCAGCACACCAGCGATGTCGCGTTCGAGTTCTGCCAGCTCATTGATGTGATCCTGATGGCGGGCTTTCCAGCGTTGCACTTCTTCTTGTGAGATGGCTTCAAAATCCAGGATGACTTCATCATCCAGGCGGAAATAACGGCGTCTCTCTTCCACTGTTCCTATTTCCATCGTTTCTCTCCCGATCAGAATATTTCGTTGGGATTTAATTCAAAATCTTCCGGGCGGGCGGTTGCCGCGTCATCAATCTCCTGTTGCGTCGGAGTGATTTCCGGTTGATCGTCATCATCAAATTCATGTGTGCGTAAAATGACGATCTCTACCCGTCGATTGCGCGCGCGGGAAGCATCATCAATATTGGGCACTAGCGGTTTTTTGTCAGCATGGCCCACCACCTGAAACCGGTCCGAGTTCATCTCAGGAGCAATAAACAGTTCCTGCGCGAAGGCAACGGCACGGGCAGTCGATAATCCCCAGTTTGAGCGGAATGGGCCGCCTGCGAGTGGAATATCATCGGTGTGCCCCTCGACGGATATTTTGCCGGGAATATCAACGAGCACTTCCCGGATTTTGTCGATCACAGGTAAAAAACGATCCTCGATATAATCCGAACCCGAACGGAAAGCGCCTCTTTGTTGAATGCGGATAATAATTTTCTTACCTACGGTCTCAATCTCGACCTGGCCCTGTGCGATTTCGTTTTCAAGCTGAGCAGCCATTTCGACGGCCATCTCTTCGCTTTTCTTATTTTCGATATCCTCACGTGGCACGACGACTTCGCGCGTTTGCATGCCGCGGTCGCCCTGACGTTCTTCCTGCTGCGTCACCTCATCCTGGCACAGCACTTCGAGCGAGCTTTTGGTAATGTCGCTGGTTTTTTGCCGGACTTCATTAATCGGTGTCGGCTCAGGAATCGACGGGCTGAAATGCCGGGCGATCACACTGGTCCCCTTTGGCGGATCACTGGCATTAACCACCGTCTGCACACCAAAGGCATCTCGAAGTTCACCGGCCAGACGTTTGAACTTGCGTGCGTCCATTTCTGAAAATGACAGCAGGAGCACGAAAAAGCACATCAACAGCGACATCAGGTCGGCAAAGGTCATTACCCAGCCGGGTATCCCATCGGGACAGGGTGGACATTCGTCTTCTTCTTCAGCCATGACTTACTACTCGCTCGCCGCTACGCGTTTGCCTTCCTGAATGTAGGCTTGCAGCATGGATTCAATAACTCGCGGGTTCTGACCGTTCTGAATTGCCAGTAAGGCGTCAATGATCATCGACTTAAGCCGATCTTCTTCGTTTTTTCTCAGATTCAGCTTATCTGCCATGGGCAGCGACAACATGGTTGCAACCATGGCGCCGTAGAGTGTAGTCAGGAGGGCAACCGCCATTGCCGGGCCGATGGCTTTCGGGTCATCCATGTTTGCCAGCATGGCGACCAGACCAATCAGGGTGCCGATCATCCCCATGGCGGGTGCTACATCGCCAAGTGATTTGAAAATCGTAATGCCGGTATCGTGGCGCTCACTGGCGAGTTTCATTTCTTTACTGAGAAGGGTTTTCACAACGTCGGGGTCGTGACCATCCACGAGTAGCTGAATCCCTTTACTCAGAAACTCATCGCTGACCTCTTTGCCTTCCAGAGACAACAGCCCCCCCTTACGGGCAAGCCCGGCGAGCTCGACAATTTCACCAATCAGGTCTTCAGGTTTGATCAATTTGAACGCAAATGCTTTGCCCGCGACTTTTCCGGCAGCCAGAAACTGGCCCAGCTCGAATTTCATCATTACAGCAAAGAGACTTCCGACAATAACAATCAGCAGCGACGGCACGTTAACAAACATGGTGATATCGCCACCGAGAATCATGGCGAAAATTACGATACCGAACGCGCCGACAAGGCCTACTAATGACGCGAGATCCACACTCACTCCTTTCCATACTGAGGTAGCTTCTGTAACAGAGTTTAGACGCTTCCTGCAGTTCTTCCTGTGATCTGACAAAAAAAGCCTGTGTTGACCCGCTCATGCCTTGGGTTTAGTGTTCGAGCCTTACGACAGGAGTAACTATGTCTGAGAAATCCTCATCCTTTGGTTTTGAGTCGGCCTTGTCTGAACTCGAAGCTCTGGTCACCCGTATGGAAAGCGGTGAGCTGACCCTTGAAGACAGCCTGGAAGCATTCGAAAAAGGTATTGGCCTCACTCGCCAGTGCCAGCAAGCATTAACGGCAGCCGAGCAGCGAGTGCAGCTTCTTATGGAGCGCAATGGTCAGAGTGACGCCCAGCCATTCCAGGGCGGAGACGCCGGCGAATGAACCTGCAGCCTTTGCAAGCCCGCGTCGCTGAGTTGGCTGAAGCCAGACTCGCGGATCTGGGCATCGCTGATCAGCGTCTGGCTGATGCTATGCATTATGGCCTGATGAATGGTGGCAAGCGTCTGAGGCCGTATCTCGTCTACGCGACCATGGATGCGCTCAATACCGAGCAGTCACTTGCAGACTGTGCCGCCGTCGCGCTTGAAATGATCCATAGCTACAGCCTCGTCCATGATGACCTCCCAGCGATGGATGATGATGATCTGCGCCGCGGTAAGCCAACCTGTCATATAGCCTTCGATGAAGCGACTGCAATCCTTGCCGGAGACGCACTGCTCAATGGTGCCTATGAAGTGTTAGCGTCGGCGAGAGAACTATCAGAAAGGCAGCGCCTGCAGTTGGTTCAGGTGCTCGGTCGTGCTGCTGGCAGCGCAGGCATGGTGGGCGGTCAGGCGATTGATATTAATAACGTTGGTAAATCGATGGCCGTTGAACAGCTCGAACATATGCACCTGCATAAAACCGGAGCCCTGATCAGAGCGGCCGTGCAGATGGGGGCCATCTGCGCTGATAAGCACACAGATGCTTCCATTACCGAAGCCCTTGATACATACGCGATAGCCGTTGGCCTGGCCTTTCAGGTACAGGATGACATTCTTGATGTCGAAGGCGATACCGCGGTATTGGGAAAGCAGCAGGGTGCAGATGAGGCGTTGAATAAACCAACGTATCCATCATTACTTGGGCTTGAAGGCGCCCGCACGCGTGCGGAAGCCCTTGTGGATGAAGCGATTCAGGCACTCGCCAGTTTGCCCGGTGATACCTCGACACTCGAGTCGCTGGCGCGCTACATAATCGAGCGCGATCACTGACACCGCAGTGACACTACAGAGCTCACCTGTCCGTATTCGCGGGCAGGGGATTGGCGGGCAGGGGAGTTTTAACTACTCATCTTGTCTCTCAGCCGGTAGAATGCACCCCTTTAGTTTTCCGGCGCTGCCGGTGCACTTTTTCTACCGGAAGCAGTTCCTTCAGATGTTTACAGAGATTCCCAAACACAGACCAGAGACGCCACTGCTGGATCAGATTGAATCCCCAGCGGACCTGCGCGAGCTGAGCCCTGCTCAGTTACAGCCTCTGTGTCGTGAGCTGCGTGAATATCTCATTTATAGCGTTGGACAGTCGGGCGGCCATTTTGGTGCCGGTCTGGGCGTTGTTGAACTGACGGTAGCTCTGCATCACGTTTTTGATACCCCAGACGATCGCATTGTCTGGGATGTGGGTCATCAGGCCTATCCGCACAAAATTCTGACAGGCCGGCGCGAGCAGTTGCCCAAGATCCGTTCTGCCGAAGGCCCGGCTGCGTTTCCTCTGCGTACCGAAAGTGAGTACGACACCTTTGGCGTTGGTCACTCCAGTACCTCGATCAGTGCGGCTTTGGGGATGGCGCTTGGTTTCCGTCATCGTGGCCTACCGAACAAAAGCGTTGCCGTGATTGGTGACGGCGCCATGAGTGCTGGTATGGCGTTCGAGGCTCTCAATCATGCCGGTCACGAAAAAGCCGATATGCTGGTTATTCTTAACGACAATGATATGTCGATCTCGAATAACGTTGGTGCTCTGAACAAGTACTTCACCCGTATCTGGTCGAGCCAGACCTACTCTGCTATGCGTGAAGGCAGTAAGCGTGTTCTTGAGAATATTCCGGCCGCCTGGGAGTTCGCCAAGCGCACAGAAGAACACATGAAAGGCATGGTGGCACCAGGCACTCTGTTTGAAGAACTTGGCTTCAATTATTATGGCCCGGTCGATGGTCATGACCTGAACGAACTGGTGGCGACACTCGCGAGTCTCAAGAAACTCAAAGGTCCACGCTTTCTGCACATCGTGACCCAGAAGGGCAAAGGTTTTACTCCTGCGGAAGAAGAGCCGATTCGCTACCATGCGCTGAAGGCCCAGAAAGGCGGGCCAGCAAAAGCTTCGAAGCCAAGCTATTCCAATGTATTTGGCCGTTGGTTATGTGACGTTGCAGCTCAGGATGAGCGCCTGGTTGGTATTACGCCGGCGATGCGTGAAGGTTCAGACCTGATTCGTTTTTCGCAGGAATTTCCTGACCGCTACTTCGATGTCGCTATTGCTGAGCAGCACGCTGTGACGCTGGCAGCGGGTATGGCCTGTGAACAGGTAAAGCCTGTCGTCGCTATTTACTCGACCTTCCTGCAGCGCGCATATGATCAGCTGATTCATGACGTCGCGCTTCAGGACCTCGATGTACTGTTCGCCATCGACCGCGCGGGGCTGGTGGGCGAAGATGGCCCAACGCACCACGGCGCGTATGACCTCAGTTACCTTCGGTGCATTCCTAAGATGGTCATCATGACGCCATCGGATGAGAACGAATGTCGCCAGATGCTGAATACCGGTTATCTGCACGAAGGCCCGGCCGCTGTTCGCTATCCGCGAGGTTCTGGCACAGGGGCTGCCATCGATGCGCCACTTGATGTGTTGCCTCTGGGGAAAGGCGTTATTCGTCGCGAATCGCAAAGCAAGAAGGTCGCTATCCTGGCGTTTGGCGCGCCTCTATCTGCGGCGTTGAAAGTCGCTGATGTCGCTGATGCAACGGTCGCTGATATGCGCTTTGTGAAACCGATGGATGATGCCTTGGTAGCAGAGCTGGCAGAAACGCACGACCTGTTAGTGACGGTTGAAGAGAACGCCCGCATGGGGGGAGCAGGCTCTGCTGTGCTCGAGTCGCTGGCTCAGCAGGGGCTTAAGTCGACGGTTGAAGTTCTCGGTATTCCGGATACCTACATTGAGCACGATTCACCGACCCAGCAGCATATTGTTGCGGGTATTGATGAGTCCTCTATTCTCGCAGCGATCCGACGCCACCTCCCTCAAGACTGATTACAGTGATCGTAAACACGCTCTAAGTGTCTGATTAGTCACTCGTTATTTGCCCCTTACGGCGGGCGCTTCACAGCGAAGCTGCTTAACTGAATGAAGGTTCAGTTCCGGAGGGGTTCATGCCGCTGCGACGCCAGTTTACCGCTATCTCTGCACTGATAATCGTGACTTTATGTGGTTACGCATGTTCTGCATTGTTCGGCCCCTTGTCTCCGGCAGCAAGTGCAGGGCTGGTGCTCTTTTCTGCGTTAGTTATCTGGCGTGTGTCTGCCTGGTGCCGGAGACGAGCTGAGGCGCAGATCGAAATGCAGGCTCACTCAGCTGAGCGCCTCGCCACGTTAGGTGAAGCTGCCGCTGGCATTGGTCATGAAATCAACAATCCACTCGCCTACATCCACAGCAATTTGCACGGCCTGAATGAAGATATCGAGGCCTACAACGCCTTCATCAGTGTTCTTGATAGCGCCTCTGATCACCTCGAAATCCGCAACCCGTTTTATCAGAAAGCACTGGCTGCTTATCACAACCTTGATGTCGCCGAAGTCTGTAAAGGCGCTCCGGAGCGTCTGAAAGACTGTCTCGAAGGTATCGCCCACATTGAGCGTATCGTCGCTGATATGCAGACCCTCAGTCGTCGCAGTGACGCCAGCATGCAGGTTGCTGATATCAATACGGATCTGCAGGCCGTCTTCAATGTCATCCGAAGCAGACTTCCGGCGAATGTAAATCTTGAGTTGGAGCTGGTCTCCGCTCCGTTGATGCTTTGTCACCCTTCGCGCTTCGCCCAGGTGATCATGAATATGATGATCAATGCATTGCACGCAATTGATGTGGGGCCCGGTGTCGTCAGTATCCGTCAGTATCACCGCGGAGATATCTTCTATACTGAAATCTCAGATACCGGGTGCGGAATGTCCCCGGAAGTACAGGCCCGTATTTTCGAGCCATTTTTTACGACTCGTGCAGAAGGTAAAGGCACGGGCATAGGTCTGGCCTTGTGCTACAAATTAATAGAAGAGCATCAGGGGACTATTTCAGTAGATAGTCGTGTGGGTGAAGGCACCCGTTTCACTCTGGCGCTACCCGTTCGCAATGGAGAGAAAGACCATGTCAATTGAAACCACAGGCCGGGAGAAGAGTGGCCGGTTACTGCTGGTCGATGATGAGCAGGGTGTCTTGCAGGCCCTGAAACGACTGTTCTACCGCCACTACGACGTTGTGTTGGCAAATGGCGGTGAAGAAGCACTCAGCATTCTCGAAACTGATTCATTCGATATGATTATTTCGGACATGCGCATGCCTGGTATGTCCGGTGCAGAGCTGCTGAAGTCCTGCTTTGAGCAATACCCGGCGATGATTCGCGTCTTGTTGACCGGGTATTCTGATCTTGATTCAGCTATCAAGGCCGTGAATGAAGGCAACATCTATCGTTATATCTCGAAACCCTGGGACAACGACCAGCTCAGGGATATGGTTGCTGAGGCACTTGAATCCAAAGAGCTGAAGTCGGCTAATCAGCGCCTGAGCGCACACATCGTTGAGCAGAATGATGAGCTGGCGAGACTTAACCGTGAGTTGCAGGCGAAATATGAAGCCTCCTCGGATGCGGTGGGCGAAGCCGAAGCAAAGCTCCAGGATGCGTATAAAACCCTGAGGCACGAGTTTGATGCCATGGTGCATATTCTTGTCGGCAGTATGGAAGATCGCCTTGGTATGGAAAAAGGCTCTACTGAACGTTTTGCTGAGCTGGTTCGTTCGTTCGCTAAAAATTCGGGGCTTGATGAAGCTCAGATTAACGATACCTATTACGCTGCACTTCTGAAAAATCTCGGAAAAATGTCGCTGTCAGATTCCGTTCTGAATAAAGCCATTCCGCAGATGAGTAATGCCGAAAAACAGGAATACGCGCGTTTCACCATTAACGGTCAGACATCTTTGATGCTGCTTGAGCCACTGCAGAATGCTGCCAATATCATCCGCTCGCACATGGAGCTTTATAACGGTAAGGGCTTTCCTGATCGCCTTGCCGGAGATGCAATCCCTAAGCCCTCACGGATACTGCGCATAGTGTGCGATTACGCAGAGTTGCAGCGCGAGAGCAACTTCCTGGGCGAGCCTCTCAGCGAGAAAGACGCCCGAGTGTATCTTCTGAAGCTGGCCGGGCAACGCTATGACCGGGAGTTGGTGGATATCTTTGCTGAAACTCTGGAAACCTACGACGGCGGTGCGATCTCCAGCATGGAACGTCTGAATATCGCGGATGTGAAAGAAGGAATGATCCTCGCGGGCAATCTGGTCAGCCCCGGAGGTGCCGTGCTGCTCTCAACCGGGACTCAACTAACGGAGCGTCATGTCGCCAAACTACAGGCATTGATGCGTCAGTTTGAAGGGCACGAAATCTTCGTGCACGTAAGAAAGCCGCCACAGGATGAAGAGTAGCCTGAGACGGCGAACGATTATGCTTCTGGCTCGTCGTCCTGATGCGTCGAGAGGTAGTGCCCCAGCTTACTGGCTTTCGTGTTGAGATAGCCATTGTTGTGGGGGTTGCGGCCCACTTCGATGGCGACCCGCTCTTCGATGGTAACTCCGGCATCACCCAGAGCTTTCACTTTACGCGGATTGTTGGTCATCAGACGGATAGATGTGACACCAAGATGTTTCAGCATCGGTTGGCACATGCCGTAGTTTCGCATGTCAGCGCCGAAACCCAGTTGCTCGTTGGCCTCTACCGTGTCTGCGCCCTGATCTTGAAGATTATAGGCTTTCACCTTATTGAGAAGACCGATGCCACGACCTTCCTGTCGCAGGTAAAGGACAACGCCACGGCCGGCTTCCGATACCGAACGCAGAGCTTCTTCCAGTTGGTAACCGCAGTCACAACGCATGCTGAAAAGCGCATCGCCCGTCAGACATTCAGAATGGGCACGCAAGAGCACCGGCTCGCCGTCATCCAGCGTACCCATGGTCAGTGCGATGTGTTCTTTCCCTGTTTCTGCTTCCTCAAAACCATGCATGGTAAACACACCGAAAGGTGTTGGCAGCTTACATGAGGCGACGAAATTGATGTTCAAGGGGCTTACCCTCTGAGTAAAACAGGGCGCGTATTCTATCAGCAGGTGCTCTTATTGCCTAATCTCTGAGCGGAACAGGGTGTTTCTTTGCGTAACCCAGGTTGACGCCACGGTCGATGTAGCCGCTAATAGGCGTCGGGTGGCGTTTTCTTTACCTGCCTGTTATTCAGGATGAGTATGAGATTCTATATAACTACATTATTTTCCTTGTTACTTGCGGCGCCTGTGGCCGCCTGGGCTGCGGTTGACCGTACCGCAGTTGTTTCACTGTTAGAGCGGGAATGGGGCGAACTTCAGTCAGTGGTGGCGGGGGTTCTCGGGGCCTGGGCGCTACTTATTCAAGGCATGCCGAGCGGCGAAGAACTCAGCATCATTGCGCGCACAGGGCTGCCTCTATTGCTGCTGTGGCCACTGCGATCACTGTCGCGCTGGTTGGCAGCGTGGCTGACGGGCTACCTTCGTGGGCTGCACAATCAGTTGGTGTCAGGGGACATCAAACATAAAGGTCTGCGTGCGCTGACCCGCTTTGTTACCAGTATTACTCCTCTGGTGCCCTGGTTGCTCTTTCTCTGGGTGGCGTTGCTAGTGCCTGTATTCCCCTCAGCGGAGGCCGGACCGGGCGGGGCTCTGCCACTTCTCTATGTTGTGTACGTTGTTTATGTGCTGGTGAATCTGTCTTTAGAGTGGTTTCTGCTCAGCGCATGCCAGGGGGCGGGTACCTATCTGAATGGCGAGACAACCGAGCTTTTAGAGCGACGCTCTCATTCTGTGACCTCGCTTCTGTTACTGCCATGGGTGGTCATCACCTTGTCGGAGTACCTGCTGCAAAGCACGGCAGTGAGTCACTTAATTGGAGCTTTGGTCTGGCTGTTCAGCTGGTTAATGCTGAGTTACCTGCTGCACTTCTATCGCGAGCCACTGGTTACCAACCTGAAGCGTCTCACGCCAGAACGTTTTGATCCGATTATCGAGCCGCTGGCGGCCGGACGCATTACGGTGTTCTTATTGCCTTTGCTGATTCCGCTGAATCTGGTGTTATTTTTCCGCGCATTTATGGAGCAGCTGCTGGGCGAGTTTGCCTGGTATCAACGTCTTAGTGCGCGCTGGTTCCGCATGCGTAATCAATTACAAGAAGATGCCGAAGAGTCTGACGTCGCAGAATGCACCGATGAGAATTATCTGCGCTGGTTTGAGAGTTACGGTGAGGGCGATTATCCGATTATCAACACCGGGCTCAGCGATGTTTTTCAGCGGTACTACAGTGCCTGGAATGCAGATCGCGGAGACGACAACGTACTCCTGATGACGGGTGAACCCGGCATTGGTAAAAAGTCGGCGGTAAAACGCTTCTGCAAAGAAGTTGGCGCCGCGGATCAGAGCGTTCGCATTGCAATGCTAGATATTCCTGCACGGACACTAGATGCCAATACCCTGTTTAGCTTGGTTGGCGAGCAGATTGGTGTTGATCTGACGGATGGCCCGGCTGCGCTGGCGAATGCCAATGAAACACTCGAACCGACCCTATTGGTTCTGAATAACGCCGAACACCTGTTCCTTGCTGATGTCGGTGCGTTAGATGCGTGGCAGGCACTGCTCAGCCTCACCAATGCCCGCGCAGGTAATCTTTTCTGGATGATAGTGATGAATAATCAGAGCTGGGCATATCTCTGTAATGTGTTTGGTCGCGATTATCAGATGCGTAATGTCGTTCGGGTGAAGCGCTGGACTCAGGCCGAAATCCGGTCTTTGATTTTATCGCGCAACCAGCAGAGCGGTTACCGCCTTCGTTATGATGATGTTTTGATGGATACACGGGCGCCAGCAAATAATTCATTGCGCAATGCCGAACAGAGATACTTCAGTTTGCTGTGGGATGCGAGTCGGGGTGTTCCGGTGACCGCTCTGCGTCTCTGGCAAGAGTCTGTTACAACCCGCAGGAATGAAGTGACAGTGAGAGTGCCGCGAATTCCCTCCGGGAGCAGAATCGAAAAGTCTGGCTCAAACCAGTCGTTTATTCTGGCGGCCATTGTGATACACGGCACACTGAATACCGCTGAAATTATGCGGGTTACCAACCTCTCCGAAAACGTCGTACGCTTTTCACTTAAAGCAACGTTGGAGGATGAAATCGTCGAAAAAGGAGAGGATGGGCGTTATAGAATTACAGCGCTCTGGTACCACACCGTTGTCAGTATTCTTAACAGGATGAACATGTTGCATGAATGATACCAGTGGTCTTGTTGATGGCCTGCTGAGTGTTGCAGGTATTTTTAATTTCTACGCTATCTTCCTGTTATTTTCGGGTGGCGTTGCACTTTGGGCATTAGCCAAAACACTGAATAATGTCAGTAATCGCCTGATGGAAAAAATTCCGGCGCGGCGATTTTTTATTCTTCAGATTTCGACGCTACTGAGTTTCGCACTCTACATATTTGGTACGGTCGGTTTACTGATCGGAGTTTTGCAGCCGCCGAAAGAATTGATATTCGCTGCAGCAGGCTCTGTCGCTGTTGCGCTGGGTTTTGCGCTGAAAGATATCGCGGCGTCGCTGGTTGCGGGTATTTTATTGCTCTTTGATCGCCCGTTCCGGGTTGGCGACCGTGTCAGCTTT
The DNA here is from genome assembly GCF_002377545.1 of Thalassolituus sp. UBA3500. NCBI lineage: Bacteria > Pseudomonadati > Pseudomonadota > Gammaproteobacteria > Oceanospirillales > Oceanospirillaceae > Thalassolituus > Thalassolituus sp. UBA3500. The sequence continues at coordinate 49,227 of NZ_DFQB01000005.1, forward strand.
GGCGACACCTACGGTGAAATTGTCTCCATCGGGTTGCGTACTGTTCGTCTGGTCACGCTGGACGATAACCTGGTAACGATTCCTAACTCCCGCTTTATTACCGACGTCGTGTCGTCAGGTAATGCAGGCGAACTCGACATGATGGTGGTGACCGATTTTCATCTTGCGCTGGATGCTGATATCCCATGGGCACGGAAACTTCTTGAAGAAGTCGTAGTGACCAGCCGTTACGCCTACCTTAAAAAACCGGTCTCATTCGTTGTCGAAGAACTGGAGGTTGCGCATATGCTGGCCATCCGTTTGCGAGTTAAAGCGTATGTACTGGATGTCAGGTATGAAAAAGCGTTTCAGAGTGACATTGTGCTGCGTGGCACACAGCTGCTGAATGAGCATAAAATTGCACGTCCAAAAGTCTCATCAGAGAGGGCGTGATGTTGTACCTTGTTCTCATTGTTATTGTTCTGGCTATCATGTATCTGCCCGGTTTCTGGGTGAAGTCTGTGCTCAAAAAGCATAATCATGAGCGTAGTGATTTCCCGGGAAATGGCGCAGACATGGCCAGGCATCTATTGCAGAAACTGAATATCGACGACGTCAAAGTAGAGGTGACTGAGCATGGTGATCACTATGATCCACAAGATAAAGCGGTACGGCTGACGAAAGATAAATTTGAGGGACGTTCACTGACCGGCGTTGTCGTGGCAGCTCATGAGGTAGGGCACGCGATTCAGCACCACAATAATGAGAGTTTGTTTACCTTACGTGGTGGCCTCGCCCGCTTGAGCTGGATCGTCAGTAAGGCCGCCCCCGTGTTTCTGGCGGCGACGCCCTTGCTGATCTGGATTAACCCGGCGCTTTCCCGCTGGACACTGATTGCAGCGGTTGGCTCCATGCTTATTGGCGTTCTCGTTAACCTGGTGACCTTGCCGGTCGAATGGGATGCCAGTTTCGGTAAAGCACTGCCCATGCTCGAAGAGGGCCAGTATTTCAGTCAGAGTGATATGGGCTCAGCGCGCCACATCCTGACCGCCGCAGCGATGACCTACGTTGCGGCATCCCTTGCCAGCCTACTGAATCTGGGTGTGCTTGCGCGGTTGCTCAGGCGTTAAACAGGCGCTCATGGACGTTGAAGCTTTAAGGTTCGGGCGTTAGTCTTACAGGTGTCTTTTATCTATGGTGGTTTTATGCAGTTTCTTCGAAATATATTAGTGCTTTCGTTTTCACTTTTCATGGGTGTTGGTGCCTTTGCGGAAGAGCTCAAGCCCGCGGACGTTGTTCCTGTTGTGAATGGTGAGGTCTATTCACGAATCGCGCGTGTTGAAGGTGAAGAAGGCGTCACGTCATTGCAGTACATCAGGCCGAATGAAGAGTTTAAAGCATGGACCAATACGGTTATCTATGCGAACTACCGAATTGAAGACATTGGAGATGACCCACAGAAAGTGGCTGTTCGCCTTGTAGAGGGACTACAGGCTCTGAATCCCGGTGCAAAGTATCAGCTGGTGGGGGATGAGAAAGGAAAGGTCGTACTTCTGGACTTTCTCTCATGGCCACCGAATCGCCAGTATATGGAACTGAGCGTGTACCGTATTCAGAAAGATGAAGCAGGTGAAGGAGTATTTACTGTACAGATGTCAGTACGCATGCCTTTTTACACCGAGATGACCGAAGAACTAGCCACCAAACTAAAAACTCTGCGTGGCTCGTTGCTTCAACAGACCATCCAGTTTGATATGAAGAAAGTCATTTCATTGTTAAAATCTCAGCGCCCATCTGCTGATAACTGATCATGACACAGCGCCTCGTTATCATCTCTGATGAGCCAGAAGAAGACCTGACGGAGCAGCTGATTGCAGCGGCTCACGCACATGCGCTGGAGCCGGTTGTTATCGAGCCAGCGCTGTTTGATCACGTTGCGCCACCCGTATTGAATTACGGTGATCTTCTGTATCGGGTTGCTATTACGCATGAGTCTTGTGTAATCGAGCAACAGCTCGTGCATCCGGGCGTAGCAACCTGTTACCGCGAAGCGTTGGGCGCATTTCTTATCTGGGATAACCAGACACTTTTCCTTGCTCGCAATGGTATAGAAACGCCTCGTACCTTCCATGCGATGACAACAGACAGGGAAGAACTGAAGCGCAGAGTTGAGGCGTTGGGCGGTCTTCCTGTTATTTTCAAAGTACCCGGAAAATCACTGGGCGTTGGTGTTGTTCGTGTGGATAACTGGCCAACCTTCTATTCAGTCGCCGATGCACTTGAGAGCGCGCACGGTCAGTACGTTCATCTGATGGCAAGTATCGAACCAGCAGGGCACTGGCGGATGCTGGTGGTCGGTGGTGAGGTCGCTGCTGCTTATCAGAACATCCCGCAAGAGGGCGATTTCAGAACATGCGTCGACGAAGACAAAAAAGAGTGTTTTACGACACCTGCTCCTGAGTCAGCGAACCAGCTCGCCATCGATGCCTGTGAAGTCCTGGGGCTGGAATTTGGTGGGGTTGATGTGCTGGTGCATAGCTCGGGCAGGGAATACGTTCTAGAAGTTAACTTCCCTTGTTACTTTGCTCATCCGAAGCACGCAATCAACCTGGACGTTGCGGACCGCTTAGTAAGTTACCTCAAACAAAAAGGCCAGCGGCTCAAGGAGCAGCTGGCCGGTTAAGCGCGACAGATTCTTACTGCACCGCTTTGCGCTTAGATTCCTGCTGGGCCCGCTTCGCTTTTTTCTCCATCGCCGCCTCACGTTGCTGAGTCGCTTTACTGCGCTTCTCCGCGGCTTGCTTGGTCGCCTGCTTCTTGCGTTGCTCAACGACCTTCTGTTGGCCGGCTTTCTGATCCTGCTCAGAGGCCTTGCGCTTTTCGACGACTTTTCGCTGCTGCTCAGACGCTTGCTTGCGGCGTTGTTCCATCGGGCGCTTCAGCTCTGCGGCATCCGAGTCGGCTGCAGGGTTAGTTTCCAGCGAAATATCTCGATTCGCAAATACCTGTGGCGCATTCATGAGAGCGGTAGCACCGAGCGCCCCCATCATGACCTTACTCATGGCCTCACGACGATTCAGCAGCGCTGGATGTGGAGTTGATGACGGCGGAGTCACTCGCTCAGAAAGCGCATTCTGATCTGCCAGGCGATCAAGGGCTGCCCAGCATTCCTTAACAGAAATGCCAGCATCACTGGCCAGCGTCTCAATTGCGCGGCTGCCGTCTGCAAGACGCCACACGGAATAAGCCACCGGGTCGGCCTGTTTAAGAGAGTCTTGAGTGTCGCCGGTGACTACCGAAGCAACAGGAAATACTGATTGTGTCATGGGAAGTTCCTCATACCCCAGAATATGTCGTCAAAGAACATACCACTAAATGGCATCAGGATCATGACACCTGAAGAACAATCACCCGTTTGGGTGATCAGCGTTTTATAGAATGGCCTGAAAATAGCCAGGAATCAGACCAAAGCGGCTGTTAATTGCACGACCACAAGGCCGAAGATACCGGCGATCACATCATCAATCATAATACCGAAGCCGCCATGAACCTTGGCGTCCAGCCATTTGATAGGCCACGGCTTGATGATGTCAAAGAAGCGGAACAGCGCAAACGCATAAGCCAGCCACAGCAAATCAGTGCCTAAATTGCCCGACACTGGCAGCCACAACAACGTAATCCACACCCCGATCCACTCGTCCCAAACGATACCGCCAAAGTCATGCACGCCCATATCGCGAGACGTTATCTCGCAGATCACCACACCAAAAGCAAAGCCTGCGAGCAAAACACCGATATAAGGCAAGGTCGGGACACCCTGTAATAAAAACCACCATACCGGCAGCGCAGCCAACGTACCCCAAGTGCCTGGAGCCTTCTTCGCCAGACCAGAGCCCAGGCCAAACGCCAACAGGTGAATCGGGTTTTTCATATCAGGAGGTGTCATAACATACTCAGCACAGATCAAAACGTACTAGAGAGTATACCGACAAACACGCAATGTAGGAGGGGATCTTATCCCCGAACAACTTAACCCAATAAGTCTAATGGACTCGACGTCCCAGCAAAATGCTGACCGATCACATGCGTATAAATCTGGGTCGTTGCTACATCGCTGTGACCGAGCAACTCCTGAACCGTTCGAATATCACGACCACTGCGTAGCCCTGATCCAAATAACAGTGAAAAAATAAGACGATCCCGCTTATTACAAACGTCGAGCAGTTGCCCTACCTCACTCGTTGATAACACAGTGGGCAAGTGCCGCGGACGGCTGGCAAATGAAAAGCCGATATCCCCCAAAGGTTGGTTCAGATATTTGTTGTAAAGGAAGGCAAGGGCATTCAAGGCGACCTTCTGAGTGTTAATCGCAACATCACGCTTATTCGCCAGAAAACTCAGAAACATCACCACATGGTCGGGCCCAAGGGTCGAAGGATGCTGCAACCGATGGAAGCGGATATAGAACCTGATCCAATAGATATACGTATGTTCAGTACGAATACTGTAGCCATGAAGGCGCATATACTCGCGCACCTCAGTCAGAAATCTACTCTTAGCCATCCTGGCCTCCAAATGTAAAGAGATACTGTTTAAATATACAGTATATTTTGCGATTTTCCAGAAAGTATGGCACGCTTTACATTCGTGCTTGCGCGGTTTGCCGGGCGATAGTACCTTAAACAGTAGACGAATCAGATACTTACAAACTTGGTTTACAAGTTTATGTGCGCACGTATATCGAAATAACAGGCGTGCGCGTTTTTCTGAAAGGGAGATTTGAGTTATGGAAGATTTCTCAATGGTGTCAATAAGTTACTGGGGAAACCTCGAAAGAGTGTTCCAGGATAAACGCGCATGCACACTAATAACCTGTTATGCGTACTCGTAGGCTGTATCCATGTTGAGTAAGATCTTGATTTACATTATTTCAGCAGCGTGCTTAATTGCGTTGACTTACTGGATATATCTGTACATAACCGACGCTCCAAAAGTAGTGAGCGTTGAGCGCGGAGTAATAAGCTCACACCGTGGCGAATCAACATTTGTTGAGTTAGAAAGTGGTGCAATAATCGAAACACCGATTTATGAGAGTCAGCAAGGTTCTGAAGTGCTTGTTGTTGTGAAATCGGGTAGGAGAACGGGTAACATCTCATACCTAATATCTAAGCCTTCAAAGATCTTGATAGCAGTAGACGCTGACAGTTTCGATGAAGACGGCAATTGGAAGTAGCGCATAACAAGGCCAGTAACAGCGAGCAATTTTTCCGTCGCTTTTTCGTGGCGGGCGCTACGCTGCCACAAAAAATCCACTCCAAAATTGCCGCGTTCTGGCGGCGTTATATTTACAAATGCCCCACCTTCACATAAATCAATGCGCCATCTTCTTTCGTAAAGGGCGTATGCTGGCTCATGTGGGGGTTACGAAGCCAAGTGCCTTTGGGATATTGGCCATGCTCATCGTAAAACGTGCCTTCCAATACAAAGATTTCCTCCCCTCCCCAATGGTTGTGCGATTGAAATTGAGTGTGAGGTGACCATTTAACTAAGGCGACCTTCTCACCTTTAAACTCATGTAACGGCATCACCGTTAGCCCATCTACAAGCCCTTGGTGCCACGGGTGGTTTTGAGTGTCTATCATTTTTTGCTCTGTGTCGTCCTGATCAAATTGATGTAGCTTTACCAATATAGTTGCACCCTCTTTACCTATATTTGGTGTGTGAGACGTACCAATTGGATTGCGCACATAGCTCCCCTTTGCGCAGTTCTGATGCTCGTCCGAAAACACACCATCAAGCACTAAGAATTCTTCTCCACCACTATGAGAGTGTGACGAAAACGCGGTGTGTGGTGCATAACGAACGATAGAGGTCGCTCGTGCAACCTCATCTCCAACGCGATCAAGCATCATGCGCTCAACGCCAGGCATAGGAGAATCAACCCACTTATAGTCGGCGGGTTGAATTACTACACGTTGCTTGAAATCAGCATTGATTAAGGTAGTCATATTGACCTCTAATAAAGATTGTTGCCTAATTTCTGCCAGCAATAACGCCGCCGTCAACGTCCCAAATCGCGCCTGTTATCCAGCTTGCACTCTCGTTCAAAAGAAACATGATAGCGTTGGCAACGTCATCTGGTGTACCAATACGACCAATGGGATGGAAGCTGTCAAAACCTGCAAGGGCATCGTCCATTTCTGCTGGATCGATAAAAGTTTCGTAAATTGGCGTTTTCACTACCGCAGGTGACACTGCATTTACCCTAATACTATGGTCGGCTAGTTCCATTGCCATATGCTGCGTTAACGCGTGTAATCCTGCTTTTGCCATGGAATAAGCAGAAGAAGGGGTTGCTTTGATCGCTTGCTTTGCCCACATTGAACCAATATGAACAATGGAACCACCTCCATTGTTACTCATATTTTGGGATACGGCTTGGCTTATAAAAAAGGTAGCCCGATTCAGTACAGCATAAGCATCATAATCCTCTAATTCGTGTTCCAAGTATGGCTTAGGGTTGAAGTAGCCTGCCGAATTAACAAGGTATTGGATATGCCTTTCGTCCGAGTTTATCGCTTGAATCACTCTGTCAACATCTTGTTGCTCATAGAGATTGGCTTGTAATGTCTCAATATTAATATCATTGCTCGCTATTGCGGTTAACTGAGACTTGGCCGACTCCAGCTTTTCAGCGTTGTTGCCTAAGATAATAACACTGGTCCCTTGAGCGACGAGTTGTTTTGCTGTTGCCAGCCCCATTCCGCTCGAACCACCGATGATTAATGCGATGTTTGAAGTTGTCATAGATTTTCTCCGATATATGTTAAGGTACGGAGAGAATTTATCGAATCACTGTGGCGTTAAAAAGTAAGTACAAATTGGTAAGGTAGGTACTTTTTGGTACATCTTTATGAAAGATAGAGAAAAAAAATATTTGAGAAAAACTGCACCTACTGAAAGTGCAAAGATAGTGGAGACTATTTATGGCTGTAAATGGTCTCTTACGGTTTATCAGCTCTTGGCTGATGGAATCAATCGGCCTGGTGAAATGGTGCGCAGCATTGAAGGTTTAACCACTAAAGTTCTGAACCAGTGCCTACGTAAAAATACGGAGTTTGGGATCTTGGAGCGGATTTCTTACAATGAGGTGCCACCGAGGGTGGAGTACGAAGTCACTGATTTCGGAGCCAAATTTATGAAAGTGCTTGATGAGCTTGAAAAACTACAACGTGAAATTGAAAATAAAATATAACAAGCGCGTCAATTAGGACGCTCGCGAGCTCGCGCCTATTACGCGGGCGTTATGCACTTGGCTCAGTAGTGATAACGTAGTTGTGCAATAAGAATGGATTCTTGATGAATTTTATAAACTATTCGATGCTCGTCGTTAATGCGTCGAGACCAATACCCAGAAAGGGCATGTTTCAAAGGTTCAGGCTTTCCAATTCCTTCGAACGGTTCTCGTTGGATTTCTTTGATGTCAACGAACGTGCAGAGCAACAGGAGCTATTACCAGTACTGATCAAAGTGTATCCAACGGGTCAACATCCACATGCCACCGCACTTTATTGAATCCCTTCAAGGTCTGAAGCTGTTTTAGTGCAGCATCCAGTGTCTGGTGCAGGGCTTTACGTTCGCTGCAGAACACTTGCAGCTGAAAACGATAGCGGCCATTTCGTCGCTCCATAATCGCAGGCACAGGCCCAAGCAATGTTACCGGAGCATCTTTCTGGCCGTATTGTTTTAACCAGTGTTGGAGTATGTGGCGGGCCTGCTCAAGAAATCGCTGCGCGGTTCCTCTGTCTTCACATTCGCTACGCAGCATGGCCATGTGGGAGTAAGGCGGTAGTTGTTGATCTAAGCGCTCGCGTAATATCGACAGTGCTAACGCGTGATAACCGTCATCTATTAACAGGTTGAGTTGCGGATGGTCGGCATACAGGGTCTGAATCCAGACATCGCCGGGGCTTTCTGCGCGCCCGGCCCGCCCTGCAACCTGCTTAATTAATTGTGCTGAGTGCTCCATGCCCCGGAAATCCGCACTGAACAATCCAGCATCGCTGTCGAGAATGACCACAAGCGTCACATCCGGAAAATGATGCCCTTTGGCCAGCATTTGCGTGCCAACCAGAATGCATGGGTCACCGGTATGAATTTCTTCGAACAAATCATCAAATGCCTGTTTGGTGCGCACGGTATCACGGTCGACACGCTTGACCGGCGTCTGTGGAAATAATGCAGACAGGTGATCTTCAATGCGCTCTGTGCCCTGACCGATCGGTTCTATGTCTGGCGAATGGCAGTCAGGGCACACTTTCGGCACCGGCTGCTGATAATCACAGTGGTGGCAATGCAGGTGCGGAGGATATTGGTGCAGTGTCATGCGCGCATCGCAACGTCGGCATTCTGCGTTCCAGCCGCATTGTTTGCAGGCGAGTAGTGGTGCAAATCCCCGGCGGTTTAAAAATACTAATACCTGCTTGCCCCGGTTCAGGTGTTGTTGCATCGCGCTGAGTACCGGTTCGGCGAAACCGTGAACCAGTGGTTGATGCAGAATACTGTGCAGCTTCATACCCGGCGGTCTCGCATTGCCAGCGCGGCGGGTCAGTTTCAAATGAAGGTACTTACCCGTTAATGCGTTATGAAGTGTCTCCAGCGATGGCGTCGCCGAGCCAAGCAGAACAGGCACTTGTGCCTGATGGGCGCGAACCAGTGCAAAGTCACGCGCCGAGTAGCGCAGACCATCCTGTTGCTTGAAAGAACCATCGTGCTCTTCGTCCAGGATAATCAAACCCAAGTCTGGTAATGGCGTGAATACTGCTGAGCGTGTGCCAATCAGAATGCGTGCCTGGCCTTCACGCGCCTGTCGCCAGCCCTGAAGTCGTTCGCGGTCATTGAGCCCGGAATGCAGCAGGGCAACCGGAACATCAAAGCGTTCCTGAAAGCGCCGCACCGTTTGTGGTGTTAAGCCGATTTCGGGCACCAGCAGCAGTGCTTGTTTTCCCTGTTGAATCACTTGTTCGATCAGCTGGAGGTAGACTTCGGTTTTACCAGATCCTGTCACGCCCTCAAGCAGGCAGGCTTTAAATTGCCCAAGTACGGCACTGACTTTATTTACGGCTGATGCTTGCTCTTCGTTTAACGTCAGTGCTGGTCGAACCGATTCTGGTAGTGCCGGGACAGGTAATCGCGTCTGCTCTTCAATTAAGCCGAGTTCGGTCAGCTTACGGCACTGGGCAAGCGAGAAGCCCTGAGCTGTCAGAAACCGATGAGTAATGTATTCCTGCCGTTGAAACTGTTGCCACAACGCCTGCTGCTTACTGCCTTTGAGGGCGGGCTCGGTATCGGGCGGAGGGATACGTTGCCAGCCGCTTTCGTTGGCTTCGCTTAGCTTAGCGCCGCGCCGCAGCATGGTAGGTATCCAGTGTTCCAGCACGTCCCCGAGGCTGTGGTGATAGTAATCAGACATCCAGCGGGCAAGACTCAGGTCGCGCGGCGCGAGTAATGGTGCATCATCGAGCCGTGCTAACAGGGGTTTGAGCTTGTTTGCGGGAACTTCACTGGTGTCACGGGTGCCTAAAACAATGCCAGTGAGCAATTGTTTGCCAAAGTCTGCACGAACCCGCTGTCCGGGCTGGTAGTTTTCTCGGGCGTCACCCTCTACCGGCAGGTAGTCAAAGGTGCGTAACAGGGGGACGGGCAGAGCGACGTCGACAACATAAAAGGACATGAAAAAGCTTGCTGATACGGAATGCTCTGGTATTATGCGCGTCCTTATTGCCCTTGCAAGGGTATATTGTATCTATAACAAGCCAGTAGCGCGGTGCATACCGATATTGGGCCCGGCCTGAGAGATCAGGCGAAAAGAGTGGTCCCCGGGATGTGGCGGCGCGAAGACTGTGAGGTGATTTATGAAAGACGGTATTCATCCTGAGTACGCTACCCTGGAAGCAACCTGCTCTTGCGGTAACGTAGTTAAGACTCGCTCGACCAAGCCAGGCACTATGTACCTGGACGTATGTTCTGCATGCCACCCGTTCTACACTGGTAAGCAGAAAGTTCTGGATACTGGCGGTCGTATCGACAAGTTCCAGAAGCGTTTCGGTGGCTTCGGCGGTAAGAAGTAATCGACGCGTTCTGAAGAAGCCCGCTTTTTGCGGGCTTTTTTGTGCCCGTCGTTTGTGCGCTGATCATCTATCTGAAAGTGCTTACTGACCACATTGCGCTCTGGTATCGGAGCATTCTGATTTGATATTCTGACACACAGTCGGGACGGCCCGGCCAGCACGTCGCTGAACACCACTGGACGGCCAGTCACCCTGAAACCTATGGGAGACTGACATGCAACGACGCACTACCCTCAAGAATCAAACACCCCTTCGCCAGTTTTCATCCATTCCTGTGATCGATATTTCGGGTTTGTATTCCACAGTGTCTGCTGAGCGACACGCTGTTGTGGCGGATATCCGCAATGCGGCGAGAGACGTTGGCTTTTTCTATATATCCGGACATCAGATTCCTGACGATGCCACTGATGATCTGATCGCAGCTGCTAAGCAGTACTTTGCTCAGCCTTATGAGCAGAAAATGCAGAACTACATTGGCTTGTCACAGAATCACAGTGGCTATGTCCCGGAGGGCGAAGAAGTCTTTTATAGCCCGGACCAGAACTCTGGTTCAGACAGGCCTCGCGATCAAAAAGAGGCGTACGACATTAACTACGACCTGAGTGACCTCAGTTACCAGCGGCCCATGCTTGGCCCTACGTTGTGGCCTGATAATGACGATTTTAAAGCGAAAGTAAGTCGTTACTACAACCACGGAACCGAGCTTGCAAAGGTTCTGTTCAGGGGTTTTGCTCTTGCACTTGGGCTGGAGGAGACCTTCTTTGATGGCAAGCTGATTCGCCCTCCTAACCAATTACGTTTAATTCATTATCCTTATGATCCCGAGGCGGAAGACGCTCAGGGTATTGGGGCGCATACGGATTACGAGTGTTTCACCTTGCTGCTACCCACCGCCGACGGTCTTGAAGTGTTGAATGGTGAAGGGCGCTGGATTGATGCGCCGGTGATTCCAGGATGCTTCGTCGTCAACATCGGCGACATGATGGAGCTACTGAGTAACGGTCGTTTCAGAGCGACGACGCACAGGGTGCGCAAGGTGAGGGAGGAGCGCTATTCGTTTCCGCTGTTCTGCACCTGTGATTACGATACAGTCATCGAACCCGCAATAGGCGCCATCGAAAGTACCGATAAACACTATGCGCCAGTAAAGTGCGGTGATCATTTGTACGCCCAGACCATTGATACATTCGCGTACCTTCAGAAACGGCTCAATTCAGGAAAAATAGAGCGCCCAGAGACACACCTTGATATCGGCTTTGGCCGGGAGGAGCAGGCGTTATGACGCAGTGGTTGGATAGCTTATCCCGTGTTGCGAACACACAAGGCACTGTCTGGCCATCGGGCTCTGTACCTGAATGGATGTGTGGAGCCTTCCGACGGCGCAGCATCAGCTTTGCAAACGGGTTAACCGATACTGATACTCGTGTCTTCTGGATTCAGTCGGGCGCTTTGACGATCGATCTGCGTTTACCGCTTGAGTACGAACAAAAGGCCGAGCCCGAGAATAAGGCGGATTACGAAGGCTGGTACGCCCACAGTATCTGGCGAAATAAGCTGCTCGATTGGCAGGGCGGTGTATCTTCGCTGAGTGAAAACCGCTGGCCAGAACCTGCAGAACTGAGGCGTGTCGGTAACTGCATGATGGAGTTTGCTCCAAGCGGTGCGTATGTCGAAGACAGGCGCTTGATGAATAGCGTACCAGGCCTGTTGGCAGGTCTGGAGTTTGTTTCTGAAGAAGACTTGAACACAGGTAGTAAACGCTCTGTGCAGGGAGCACTCATTATTGCCGGTGACCACATCGGTGGCGTTCTCAAAACTTCTGAAAATGACGTTATTACCGATGTCGGTGAGTGTGTGCAGGATGATTTCATTGTCCGGCACTCCCGCGATATTCACAGGGTAGGGCAGGCCATGTTCAGTCGGCTGTTCGAGGCCGACGACGGCGAGTTCATTTTTGATGCCCGGCAACCGGATTACCTGACGCTGCTGGCTGGTCAGAAAGCCTGGCTGTTTCGTATTGATACTCTTGTTCATGACTTTCAGTTCGCCCCAAACACATCTCAGCCTGAGAGTGCAGAGCGCTGGTTTCAACAATTTCGGGCGACGCTGGGCCGGTATCTGAGACGAGTGATGTGAGCGGGGAGTGAGTTCACATAGCCCATGGCGAGCAATTCCTCCAGTGCCTGCTATGCTTAAAAGTCAGGTAAAGCAGTTGGGTTCTGGAGCCTCCAATGGAAGACGAAAAAGAGTTTGATCTCAGTGAAGGGCAGCGCATTTCTCTGCTTGAACGAACGGTGTCTTTTAATCGTAAGGTTGTGATTGTACTTGTCGTGCTCTCTGTCGTTGGACTGTCAGCGTTATCAACCCTGGGTATTGTTTCTTTATTGAAAGAAGACGTTGCCTACGCGAAAGCCGCAGAACTGGAACTGGTGAAAAAAGAAAATGAAGCGTTGCGCATTCAGATGGCGGCGTTTGAAAAATCACTGGTGCAATACCGTATGATTATGGACACCAGTCAGGCGTCTGGCTTTAAAGAAATTCTTCTCGATCAGGAGCAGAGCTATCAGACGCATCTCAGTGCGTTAAAACAGGGGATGCGTGATCTCGCGAAAATGATGCCGGGCTCGCGTACCTGGTTGGAGATGTATGACGAACAAATGGATATCGCATTGGAAGAAAGCCGCCAGCGAGTTCAGAAACTGGCGGCTATTCAGACTTCGGAGCTCAGGAAGAAACCTGCAGCAACGTCGCCCTGAATAAAGATAAGTACTTAGCCGCGATGGTCAGAGACAAAAGGATTGTGCTGACGTTCGTGGCCGAAGGTTGAATTCGGGCCGTGCCCACAAATAAATTCAATATCGTCGCCCAGCGGAAACAGCTTCTCGCGGATCGACGATACCAGTTCATCAAAATTCCCTTTCGGAAAATCCGTACGGCCAATCGAACCATTAAAGATAACGTCGCCGACCAGTGCTTTTTTACCCTCTTTATCGAAAAACACCACGTGGCCCGGTGTATGTCCGGGGGTATGGATGACTTCCAGGGTAATGTCTCCCACCGTGACGGTGTCGCCATCGTTCAGCCATTGATCGGGGGTGAAGGCTTCAGCCTGTGGAAAACCGAACATCATGGATTGCTGCGGCAGAGACTGAATCCAGAAGTCATCTTCTTTGTGTGGACCAATGACAGGAACATTCAGATCACGGGCAAGGCCCGCTGTGCCCCCGGCATGATCGATATGCGCGTGAGTTAACAGAATTTTAGTGGGTTTAGCGCCCATGCGCTCAAGCTGCGCTTTGATCTTGTTCGTCTCACCGCCCGGATCGACGACCGCGGCCTCGTTGGTGTTGTCACACATGAGAACAGTGCAGTTCTGCTCAAAGGCAGTGACAGGAACAATGGCGATCTTTAATGCCATGACGGCCTCCTTAAAATACTTCAACAACGTCGGGTGACTGACCCGCGAACTGCGGCATAGTCATGCCTGCACGCGCGTTAATATAGGTCGGATCAGTGACTGTGTACTGGCGGCCATTGTAAACGATTGAGTCACCGTTCACCCGCCCGGTAAATTCGACGGCAGCGGCAACGTGTCCTGGGTAATCCAGTAAGACAACGGGCAGGCGGAGAAGGTCATGCACCAGCAGAGAGAAAAGTGCGGCTCTGTCTTCGCAGTCTGAGGCAGAATAATGCAGGGTTTCGAGCGGGAACAGGTAGTTTTCGGCGTTGAATTGCTGTTCGTCGGTCTGATACTCGAACGCGTTCTGGACAAAGTTAAGCAGGCGGTTAACCGCGACTTCTTCAGAGTGCCCCTGGAGTAATGGCTTTAGCTGCATAGTGAGCTCTGCTCGTGTCGCTGCGGGCAGATCCAGAATAGGGTAGCGTGGCAGATTAAGCTGAGGCATTGAGTTCAGATAATTAATCTGTTCAACCGGATATGTGACAACGATATCGACGACCTTGTCACCCTCCTGATAACTGAGCGTTCTTTTGCGGATAGCACCCTCGCCGTTAAAGCGTTCTGGCATTTTGAAGGCGACCGGACGAGATGCAGTTTCGTGCTGTTTGCCGTAGGTATACACCTTACCTGCAATTCTGACATCGCCATTGAGTGGCAAGGCATAGTAGCGCTCACCGCCGAGTGTGAAGTAAGTAACGCCATAGACATCGTCGTCAGCGGGCATAAGCAGGTACAGGCGGTCGTTGTAGGCGAGGCGGGCATCGTAGCCGAGTTTTACGAGCATGAACCAGCTCAACATAATGCGGCTGTCTGCGTTGCGAGTAACGGCCTGAGCGTAATCTGATACGAGCCGGGCAGTCGCCCAGTCACTGAGCAACAGAGAGGTTTTCGTCGCCTTAAGTTGCTCTAGCGCAGGTTTGAAGTCGCTGCGAGCCAGAGCCTCCCATGCGGTGGCAATGGCGTCGGATGACGGCTTTGATGAAAAGGCGCGCGGCATGGCCTTGTTGTAGGGTAGACGTAAAGCGTGGCCATAAAAGTCAAGATTGGCAGCCGGGCCTGTGATCTGAGGTGCAGGCCTGACTTTTCTGGGGGCAGTCTCAGGCGTTGTATTTTCTGGCAATCGTGTTGGCGTTGGCACTGGAACGGTCACGACGGGTGTAGGTTCTTTAGCCGTCGTATCGGGTGCATCGGTCGGCGTGTCTGCTGGTGGTGCTTCGGGGATCTCTGTCGGTTTTGGGGCTTTATCTTCTTCTTCGCCTGATTCTGTGTCGACTGGCTCCCAGCGCTGCTTCAGAAACCCGATAAAGGCTTTATCATTCTCGTCGAGGTAGCTTTGAAACTCTTGCTGAGTTGCCGCGCGCCAGCGCTCGTAATCGCTCATCCCCGGGTTTGCGATGACGGATAGTGCGGCTGTGCACGCTGCCAGGCCAGTGGTTATTAGCGTGAGGCGGAAAATATGTTTCATTGGAGCTCCCTCAAAACAAAAAACCGGTACAGAGTTGCCCCGGTACCGGTCTGGATATCATGCGATGAGCTGACTCAGTTCATGTTCAGCATTTCTTCGCGCATTTCGTCGAAAGACTTCTGTGACTGGAATTTCTGCCACAGCGCTTTCTCGTTATTCATCGAGGTTTTCAGGGCCTCTTCTGCCAGCTGGTTCACGGTGTCGGCGTCGAGACCAACGAGAACCACCATGCCGCCGCTCGGCGTGGGCATCTGACGGAAGATCTTGCTGCCAGTCAGTGTCTGCTTGGTAATCTGTTTTGTTGTCACAGAGTTAACCTGATCAACCGTTTCGTCGTCCGCGGTGCCCGTGGTTTCGGCGTACTGCTTGATCATGTTCTGAACTTCAACCTGCATCGTCTGAGCAAGTTCAACACGAGCAGCAGTGGCTGCCATCTGCTTCATGAAGTTTGCGCCAGCCGCAGACTTGTCGGCATAACCAACGGCGGTCAGGTCGACGCCATCAACAGGTGCACCGCACACCCATGCAGGAGCAGGTTGCATGCTGCCATCGGCGAATACACATTCAGCAACTTGAGGTGCCGGTTCGTTAGAAGAACACGCAACCAGCAGAGTGGCGGCAGCGGCAGTAAACAGGTGACGGATGTTCATCCTTAATCTCCTACAGGTGTTTTAAACGATTCATTCGAGAATAGCCGAAGCAATATTAAAATACCACCGCACTCAGGCGGCTATTCCCGGCAGGTCTGATCTGCGTCAGGCTCAGTGCTGGTGGCCGCCAACACCGTGGGCGTGGCCGTGATCAAGTTCTTCTGCAGTCGCTGCACGAACGTCCAGAATTTCGACGTCGAAATGTAAGGTTTTTCCGGCAAACGGGTGGTTCGTGTCTACGTCGGCCATAAAGCGTCCGACCTTGACGATAGTGACCTGACGTTCGCCCTGATCGGTATGCACCGAGGCGACCATACCTTTGCTCCACTTCTTTGAGCCTTGCAGGTGCTTTACCGGCACACGCTGAACCGAGCCCTCTACGCGATGGCCATAGCCGTTCTCAGGTGTGACGGTGATTTCGAGTTTATCTCCGGCCTGTTTGCCCTCAACAGCCTTCTCGAACCCCGGAATCATGTTGTTGTGCCCTTGCAGGTAAACAATCGGATCGTGACCCGCTGTAGACTCAATCTGTTTGCCATCGGCATCTTTAAGAGTGTAGTGAAGCTGAACAACCGTATCTTTGGCGACAATCATGGGCGTTTCCGTAATTCGTAAATAGTGTGATCAGGGACAATCTATAGGGCGTGAAGTATCCGGTATCCGTGTGTTTACTGCAACGCTGACGCCTCTGTGCGATAATCCCCGCCTGTCCGGATTGATAGTCTTCAGATTGTCAGTCTCAGGAGGGGAACCCGGTGGAAATCCGGGGCTGTGCCCGCAACTGTAAACAGTGGCTTTTAACCAGTCGACTGTCAGCCAGATTGCCTCCCGGACGTGCAACCCTATTTCTATGATCGAGCGGGTTACTCGATGATGAACTCTCTGTTCGGGCAGGTTTCTACTGCGTCCCCGAAGTGCGTCCATCATCCGTATTCTGCCCTTAACGTGCCGATATTGAACTTATGTACGGATGTCGATGGTAAATCAGCCTCAAAACAACAGTCACGGCCCTGGCGATGCAGATCTGGCGCATATTAATGTTGAGCGCTTGTCTCTGACCTTGGGGGTTAACGCTATTCTGCGGGATATTTCGTTCACTGTAGAATGCGGCAGCCTAACCGGTATTGTTGGGCCTAATGGTGCGGGCAAGTCGTCGTTACTGAGAGCAATTTACTGCCACCGCTACGATCAACCGGCCTCGCTGTCGGGTCAGGTGATGATTGCCGGGCATCCCGTGCATAAGATGAACAGGCGTGAGCGGGCCTGCAAAATTGCCGTCGTGCTGCAGGAATCTGCGCTGCCTTTTGAGGTCTCCGTGCGCGAAGTACTTGCCACCGGCCTGACGCCTCGCAAGCCATTGTTATCCTTTACCAGCAGAGACGACACCCAGCTGATTGAGCGTATTGCCGCAGATCTCGATGTGATGCGTTTTATTGATCGTGACTTTGGCTCCCTGTCGGGCGGCGAAAAGCAGCGAGTATTGATTGCCCGTGCGCTGGTGCAACAACCTCAGATACTTCTCCTGGATGAACCCACCAACCATCTGGATATTCAGCATCAGATTGAGACACTCAGTCTGGTCCGCTCATTGGGCGTAACCGTTCTTCTTACCATTCACGACCTGAATATGGCTGGTGCATACTGCGACCAATTATTGGTGCTGAATAAAGGTCAGTTGGTCGCTAATGGTAAACCCGATCAAGTACTTAATCGCGAACTGATTCAGGATGTATTTCGGGTCTCTGCGGACGTTGCCATCGTCCGGAATACGCATACTCAGGAGCGCCGTATTCGTATCGCTTACGATATGCCCTCCCGCGTGCCCGTGGCTGCCCAACCTTCCAGGGAGTTCAGAAAATGAAAATACCGTACGCATTCGCGGTCGTACTGGCGTTCTCTGTTCTTTGCCTGTCTGTGATGGGGGCAGCGGCACAAGGTTCGTTTGATTTATCGTTCCTGAATGTTTTGCATGGAATGTTCATCTGTCCCTGGGCCGACCAATGTCAGCTGTCTCTGATTGAACAACAAATTCTTACCGACATTCGTTTACCGCGTATTTTAATGGCACTACTGGCCGGTGCGGGCCTGTCGGTCACTGGCGCCATCCTTCAGTCCGTGACACGCAACCCGCTCGCTGATCCTTACCTTTTTGGTATTTCATCGGGTGCGGCATTAGGTGCCGTGTTAGCGATGTCGGCTTTCTCAGGAATGCTTGCCGCAACGGGGCTGAGTGTCGTGCTAAACGTGACGACCGGGGCCTTGGCCGGTGGGGCGTTATCTGTATTTCTGATGCTGACGCTTGCGGGGAAATCCGCAATTCAGGTTGAAAAACTACTTCTTTCCGGGGTGGCGGTTTCTTTTATGCTCAGCGCATTTACCAGTCTCGTTATTTATTACTCGACGCCCGAAACCGCAGCGACCTTGTTGTTCTGGCTGATGGGGAGTTTTTCGGGCAGTAACTGGGCTGACCTTATGCTGCCATTTCTGGCGGTTACGCTTGGCAGTGGTCTGTTTTTTATATTCTCGCGCTGGCTGGTGGTAATGCAGCTAGGCGAGGAGAGTGCCGCCACACTCGGTGTGCCCGTGCATAAATTACGTTTAGGTATGTTGCTTGTGTGCTCCGCAATCACTGCGATTCTGGTTGCTGAGGTCGGTGGCATAGGTTTCGTCGGGCTTATGATTCCTCATATTGTTCGTTTGCTCGTTGGTGGTCAGCTGCACCGGGTATTGCTTATGTCTCTGTTGATCGGTGCGACCTTTATGATCTGGGTCGACGTATTGGCCCATTCTTTACTTCAGGATCAGGTTTTGCCCGTTGGTATTGTTACATCCGCGCTGGGCAGCCTTTTCTTTTTTATTATTCTTAAACAACGACAGAGTCGTTGATGGCAGGTGTTATGTTTTCGGTTTCTCCGGTGTCCCACTCTCGGGATGCTGTCATCCAGCAACGCATTGATATGAAAACCAAACCCCCAGGAAGTCTGGGGCGGTTGGAATCATTGGCGGCTCAGTTGGCAGCGATCACCGGCGTTGAAAAAATTCGACTACATAAACCTGTCATGATCGTATTTGCGGCTGATCATGGCATTGCCGAAGAAGGCGTTAGTATTGCGCCTGCAGCGGTCACTCAGCAGATGGTTAAGAATTTTATTGATGGCGGGGCGGCAGTGAATTGCTTCTGTCAGGTTGCCAGTATGTCTTTGTACGTGGTGGATGCCGGTATTCTTAATGCAATAGAAAGTGGGCGGGTTATTAATCAGCGTTTGGGCGCTGGCACTGACAATATCGCTAAAGCCCCAGCGATGTCGCGCGAAACCGCGGAGTCAGGGTTGACCCTTGGAGCTGACGTCGTGCGTCAGCGTGTTGCGGAAAGCAGCAATGTATTTGCCTTCGGCGAGATGGGAATTGGTAATACCTCAGCGGCATCTGCTGTGCTGGCAGTTATTCTCGGGCGCTCAGTCGAGGAGACTTGTGGTCGTGGAACTGGCATCGATGATGATGCATTTGAGCGTAAAAAGTCTTTGATTGCAGCGGCGTTCGAACGTCATCAAGCGACTCAGTCGCCTGATGATACGATCAATATTCTTGCCTCGCTTGGCGGCTTTGAAATCGTCCAGATGACAGGGGCAATGTTAGCTGCGGCAGAGCAGCAGTGCGTCATTATGGTGGATGGCTTTATCGCTTCTGTAGCGGCTCTGGCTGCGGTCAGAATAGCCCCAGAGGCTCGGGATTATATGGTCTTTTGTCATCATTCAGAAGAACAGGCCCATTCTCTGATTTTAGAGGCGTTGGACGCTGAACCCTTGCTTGACCTCGGCCTGCGACTGGGAGAAGGAACTGGCGCTGCATTGGCGTATCCTTTGTTGCAGTCGGCGCAGTCTTTCTATAACTACATGGCCAGCTTCGATGACGCAGGTATTACTGCGGTATGAGTCAGATACGTGAGCAATTGAACCTGTTTTGGATTGCTGTGGCGTTTTTCACACGGATACCGGTACCCGCGTCGGTCGAATTCAGTCAGGCGAGCCTCAATCGAGCCAGCCGTTATTTCCCCGCGGTAGGCTGGTTGACCGGTGTGCTTTGTGCTGCCGCTCTCTGGCTGTTTATGCAGGTATTTCCTCAGGATGTTGCCGTCGTATTATCCATCGCAGTGAGCCTGCTGCTTACCGGCTGCTTTCATGAAGACGGCCTTGCAGATAGCAGCGACGGTATGGGGGGCGGCTGGACCCGCGAGCAAAAGCTCAGCATCATGAAAGACTCTCGCATCGGTACCTATGGCGCTGCGGCTCTCTGGGTCTCTTTAACGCTCAAGTTTGTTGTTTTATCCCAGCTGATTAATCCTGTTTTTGCATTACTGATCGCACATCCGTTAAGTCGCGTAATACCGACGGTATTTATCACTGTGATGACCTATGTCTCAGACGCAGATACGTCGAAAGCCAAGCCATTGGCAGAAACGGGCTCCAGAAGTGACACAGCTATTGCAGTGCTAACAGGCGGTCTTGCGTTGTTGGTCGTAGCAGATGCTCTGGCTGTCCTGACTCTTCTTGTTGTGCTTATTGTTTTAGGGTTCGCCGCGTATGTTTTTTTACAGCGTCAGCTTGGTGGTTTTACTGGCGATGCGTTGGGTGCTGTTCAGCAAGTCGGAGAGTTATCTATTTATCTGTCCTTGTTGGCGTTAAGCGGAGTGGCGCTATGATTCACCTTATAACGGGCGGTGCACGATCGGGTAAAAGCAGTTACGCCGAACAACTCGCAAGTATGCGGGCTCAGGTCACATACGTAGCAACTGCGACTGCATGTGATGACGAAATGGCGACGCGCATTCAGCGTCATAAGAAGGATCGACCGGCGCATTGGGCGTTGGTAGAGCAGCCTTTTGAATTGTCCTCGGTTGTGAATGATTCATCGTCAACGCTCCTGATTGATTGCCTGACGTTATATCTTACCAACTGGCTTTGCAGCGAGTCGCGTTGGCCTGATTATGAGCAGGAAAAGTCTAAATTTCTGGCAGCGTTAAGAAATACGTCTGAGGTGTGTCAACGACATATTTTTATTGTCACCAATGAAGTGGGTAGCGGGATTGTGCCGGTCGGAGAATTAAGTCGTCGCTTTGCTGATGAAGCGGGCTGGCTGAATCAGGCCGTAGCTGCCATCGCGGATGACGTTACCCTGGTTGTTGCTGGCTGTCCGCTTGCCGTGAAACGCAACGGAGTGCTGCTTCATGGCTGATACTAATACTTCGTTACCGGTAAAAGGCTGCCTGATGATTCAGGGCACGACGTCTGATGCTGGTAAAAGTCTCTGTGTGACTGCACTTTGCAGAATACTCAAGCGTAAAGGCATTTCGGTTGCACCGTTCAAGCCTCAGAACATGGCATTGAACAGCGCGGTTACTGCTGACGGTGGTGAGATTGGGCGAGCCCAGGCCCTGCAGGCGGAGGCATGTGGTTTAGAGTTATCCACGGATTTCAATCCGGTTCTTCTGAAACCGAACTCTGATATGCGTTCTCAGGTCATTATTAATGGAAAGGCCGTCAGCGAGCTCGACGCACGACGTTTTGGCAATATCAAAGAGTTAGCGTTTGACCATGTATTAGCGGCGTTTCAGCGTCTCAAAGAGCAGTACGATGTGGTGATCGTTGAGGGTGCAGGCAGCCCTGCTGAAGTGAATCTACGCAAAAACGATATCGCCAATATGGGATTTGCCGAAGCGGTAGATTGCCCGGTTATCCTGATTTCGGACATTGATCGCGGCGGTGTATTTGCGCACCTTACTGGCACAGTAAATATTCTTTCTGCCTCTGAGCAGGAAAGAATCAAAGGCTTTCTGATCAATAAATTTCGCGGTCGGATCGAGTTACTCCAGGATGGTCTCGACTGGCTTGAGGACTACAGCCAGAAACCCGTACTGGGCGTGCTTCCTTATATTATGGATCTGCGTCTTGATGCGGAAGACGGAATCAATCGCACACTTCATGAAGAAAACCTGAGTCACTCAGACCAGCAACGTATTGTGATCAAAGTCCCTGTCCTGCCCAGAATCAGTAACCATACGGACTTTGAACCCTTGCTGCAGCATTCGGGCGTCGTACTTGAATATGTGACGACGGGAGGTGATTTTTCGGGAGCTGATCTCATTATTCTTCCGGGCAGTAAGAGTGTTCAGGCTGATCTGGCTTATCTTCGGGAGCAAGGGTTCGACCGTCAGGTTTTCAAGCATCTGCGTTACGGTGGCAAGGTGCTTGGTATTTGTGGTGGTTTTCAGATGTTGGGTCAGAAAATTTCTGATCCGGAGCAGGTCGAAGGCTCGATTGCCGAGTCTGAAGGCCTTGGTTTGCTTGATATCAGTACTCGGCTTACCGCAGAAAAGCAGCTGAAAAATGTAGACGGTGTACTGGTCAACTCCGGAAATAAAATTAAAGGTTATGAGATTCATTGCGGGATCAGCGAGGGTGTGGGCCTACAGTCGCCTTTTTGCCATGTGAGTGATCAGAATGATTGTGCTTACACTGACGGTGCCGTATCTGATGACGGCCAGGTGATGGGAACATATCTTCATGGAGTATTCGATCACCCAGAGGCGTGTGCATTTATTCTGGAATGGGTCAGTGGCTCACCAGTAACCGCTGAGGATTGGCAAGTATTGCGCGAACGCGAGATCGAGCGCATTGCTGATATCTACGAACAACATATCGACATGGAAGCGCTACTTAATATTATCCAATAGCGTTTTTAGTCAGGCAACATTTTAAAGCATAGAAATTCAGAACGTATACGAGGTTAAGTCATGTCGAAAACCGAAGAAGAGCTAAAGCAGGAACGACACAAAAAGAAGGCTCAGAAACAAAAAGAGAAAGTCGATGCCAGTATTGCTAAGGCGACGGAAGAGCGAGGCATTGTCATTGTGATCACCGGCAACGGTAAAGGGAAGTCGACCTCAGGCTTTGGAACAGTCGCGCGAGCGGTGGGGCACGGGTACAAAGCCGCCGTTGTTCAGTTTATCAAAGGTCAGTGGGATTGCGGTGAGCGCAATCTGCTTGAGCAGAATGGCGTACCTTTCGCCGTAATGGGCACAGGCTTTACCTGGGAAACCCAGGACCGCACAGCGGATATTGCTGCGGCAGAAGAGGTCTGGGCACACGCAAAGGAGTATCTGGCTGACCCTCAGTATCATGTTGTTCTGCTTGATGAGCTGACATATATGCTCGGCTACGATTATCTAGATAAAGACGAAGTATTGAATGCCATTCGTAACCGCCCTGAAAACCAGAGCGTTGTTGTTACTGGGCGTGGCGCCATTAAAGAATTGCGTGATCTGGCAGATACTGTCAGTGAAATAAAAGATGAGAAGCATGCCTACCGGGCGGGCATAAAAGCACGTAAAGGTGTGGACTGGTGATCCGCAGCCTTTGTGTTTTTGCTCTGATATTAAGTTCGCTCTGTGCTGCAGCATCACAGCCGGTTGAGCGTATTGTTGCTTTATCCCCGTCGTCGACTGAGATGTTGTTTGAAATGGGTGTGGGTACACGTGTCGTGGGGACGGTTGAATGGGCTGATTTTCCTGAGGCTGCAAAAGCTATCCCGCGTATCGGCAGCTACGCCGGTATTAACATTGAGGCGCTGGTCGCTTTGCGCCCTGACTTAGTCGTGGCATGGAAAAGTGGAAATAAAGAAGCCGATCTGCAAAAGCTCGAAGCGCTCGGTTTGAACCTGATATACGTTGACCCTAAAACCATGGACTCGGTCGCTGGCAGCATGGAGGAACTGGGGGCCGCGGCAGGCGTTCCGGAGGCGGGGAAAGCCGCGGCTCAACGTTTCAGAGAGCGCTATCAGGCCTTAAAGGGCAAGTATGCAGACGCAAACCCGGTGCGCGTCTTCTACCAGTTGTCTTATGATCCCCTGCGTACTGTTGGCAAGGGTAGCTGGGTTGATGCTCTCATTAAAGATTGCGGCGGTGATAACGTGTTTGGAAAAGCACCGGCACACTACCCTGTTGTGGCTTTTGAGAGTGTGATTGCTCGCGACCCTGAGGTCATCATTATGTCGAGCCATACGAATGTGGTGAACTCAAAAGAAGCCCTGTGGAGCGAGTGGCCATCGGTTGCGGCCGTTAAAAGCGGTCATCTCATTCCAGTGAACAGCTCGGCTCTGCTGCGTTCAGGCCCCAGAGCAACGGACGGCCTGGCATTACTTTGTGACGCTATCGACCAGGCGCGTTAACCTGTCTGACTGTTACCGGCGTATCTTCCGCTTGAAATGCCGGTAACTGCCCCCATCTGTATCGAAAGCGACACATCATTTACATCTGAGACACAAGGTACAGAGTCATGACAACGATTGTATCCGTGCGCCGAGGCGACGAAGTCGTCATTGGAGGCGACGGTCAGGTTTCACTGGGCAACACCGTAATGAAAGGCAATGCCCGCAAAGTCCGCCGCTTATACGACGGTAAAGTTCTCGCGGGTTTTGCTGGTGGCACGGCCGATGCCTTCACTCTTTTCGAGAAGTTTGAAGCTCAGTTGCAGCAGCATGGTGGTCAGTTGACCCGTGCGGCCGTTGAGCTGGCAAAAGAATGGCGCTCAGACCGTGCACTGCGCAAGCTGGAAGCGATTCTGGCCGTGGCGGATCACACTGCGTCGCTGATCATCACCGGTAACGGTGATGTCCTGCAGCCGGAAGAAGACCTGATTGGTGTGGGCTCCGGTGGCAATTATGCACTGGCTTCG
Organism: Thalassolituus sp. UBA3500; assembly: GCF_002377545.1. NCBI lineage: Bacteria > Pseudomonadati > Pseudomonadota > Gammaproteobacteria > Oceanospirillales > Oceanospirillaceae > Thalassolituus > Thalassolituus sp. UBA3500. Next base: position 73,640 of record NZ_DFQB01000005.1, read on the forward strand.
GCTCGTGCCTTGTTGGAAAACACAGAGCTGGGCGCTCGCGATATCGTCGAAAAAAGCTTGAATATCGCAGGTGAAATCTGTGTCTTCACCAATACCAACCTGACCATAGAGTCGCTGAAAGAGAGTGACGTTACCGGCGACAATTCAGGAGCAAATGCATGAGCCAGATGACACCACGCGAAATCGTCCACGCACTGGATCAACACATTATTGGTCAGAATGATGCTAAGCGCTCTGTGGCTATCGCGCTTCGCAATCGCTGGCGCCGTATGCAGCTTGAGCCAGAGCTGCGTGATGAGGTCACGCCAAAGAATATTCTGATGATTGGCCCGACCGGTGTGGGTAAAACTGAGATTGCCCGCCGTCTGGCTAAGCTTGCGAACGCGCCTTTTATTAAAGTAGAAGCCACTAAGTTCACCGAAGTAGGTTATGTCGGTAAGGACGTTGAATCCATTATTCGAGATCTGGTTGAAACGGGTATAAAGCTGCTGCGTGAGCAGGAGATGAAGAAGGTTCGTACGCGCGCCGAGGAACTCGCTGAAGAGCGCATTCTTGACGTATTGCTGCCTCCAGCCCGATCAACGACCAGCTGGGATACCACCGAAGAGCCGAAACAGGAAGACAGCTCCGCGCGCCAGGTGTTCCGTCGCAAGCTGCGCAACGGTGACCTTGATGATAAAGAAATTGAAATTGATGTCGCACAGGTAAATACCGCTGGCGTAGAAATTATGACGCCACCGGGCATGGAAGAAATGACCAGCCAGCTGCAGAACATGTTTGCCAATCTGGGCGGTGATAAAAAAGCCAAGCGTAAGATGAAAATTGCCGATGCGTTCAAGCAGATCTGTGATGAAGAAGCCGGCAATCTGCTGAACATGGAAGAACTGAAAGTGCGCGCGCTGGAGTTAGTCGAACAGAATGGCATCGTATTTATCGATGAAATTGATAAAGTCGCTAAGCGTCAGGACAGTGGTTCTGGTGGTGATGTCTCCCGCGAGGGTGTACAGCGCGACTTACTGCCATTAATCGAAGGCTGCACTGTCAGCACTAAGCACGGTATGGTTAAAACAGACCATATTCTGTTTGTTGCTTCAGGTGCGTTCCATCTTGCGCGTCCGTCAGATCTTATTCCGGAGCTTCAGGGTCGTCTGCCGATTCGTGTTGAGCTTGCGGCTCTCACTCCGCATGATTTTGAACGTATTCTGACTGAGCCAAATGCGTCTCTGACAGTGCAGTACAAAGCGCTGATGAAGACGGAAGGGTTGGATATCGACTTTACAGCAGACGGTATCAAGCGCCTGGCGGAGATCGCCTATCAGGTGAATGAAAGCACCGAAAACATCGGCGCCCGTCGTTTGCATACTCTGATGGAACGCTTGCTTGAGAGTGTGTCGTTTGATGCGACCGACCTGACCGAACAAGTGATCATTGATGGCGCCTACGTCGACCAGAAGCTGGGTGCTCTGGCTCAGGATCAGGATTTAAGTAAGTTTATTCTCTGATTGTGCAGCACTAATCGATCAGCCATAAAAAAGCCCCCGTTCATCGGGGGCTTTTCGTTGCTATAAATACGAGGTCGATCAGATACGAAAGCGGGAAACCTGCTGAGATAGACGCTCACTACACTTTGCGAGTTTTTGGCCACTGGCATCAGAGCGCGACATGTTATTACTGATGTCGTTGGAAGACTCTGCTATCCGGTTTATGCTTTGACTGATTTCGTTGGCCGCAACGCTTTGTTGCTCTACCGCACTGGCCACACTCAAATTCATCTCTGTAAGTGTCACCACTGCGTCACTGATGCGTGCAATAGCCTCACAGGCTGATTGAGACATCTCGCTGGTTTCTTCGGAGTGGTTGGCGCTATTCTCCATCGACTGGACGGTTGCTTCTGCCTGTTCCTGTAAGCGAGAAATTGTTCGGTGAATTTCTTCGGTAGATTCTTGGGTGCGTGATGCCAGAGTGCGGACTTCATCTGCAACCACGGCGAACCCCCGCCCCTGTTCCCCCGCCCGGGCGGCCTCAATAGCGGCATTCAGGGCCAACAAATTGGTTTGTTCCGCAATACCCCGAATCACTTCAAGTACAGTCCCGATACTCTCCGTTTCAGACCGAAGACTCTGAATAGACGCGCGTGATGACTGAATCTGGTCGGCAAGGTCTGCAATGTGAGCCTGGGTATTCTGCATGGTTGTTAAGCCAGCTTTAGAATTACCTTCGACCACTTTCACCGCATCAGCAGCCTTGTCAGCGTTATCGGCAATCTCCTGAATGGTCTGACTCATTTCGGTTGCCCCTGTGGCAACGTGGTCGCTTTCCTGCATCTGTTCGTCAGTCAGCTTGCGTGTGGCAGCTCCCATACCTGCGAGTTCGCGGCCCAAAGAAGCGACCTCATTGGAGGCATTGACGCTTTCGCGGATAATGTCGTGAATCTGACTGATAAACTGATTAAACGAACGGCTAAGACGGGTAATTTCATCTTCGCCATTAACAGGAATGCGCTGAGTAAGGTCACCGTCTTCTTTCGCGATATTACTCATCGTGTGGCTCAGCTGTGTGAGTGGTGCTTCTATACTGGTGCTGATTAAGCGGATTATGATGGCCATAAGTCCTACAAAGATCAGAGTCATGACTGCGGTAGAAGCCGCTGATGACCAGAAGGTACTCGCAATATCGTTCGGGTAGGTTCCTGAGCCTATGTACCATCCCCAGTGATCAAATTTTCTGACATAGCTGACTTTTGTGCTGGCCTCGTTCTGTCCCGGACGTGGCCAGCTATACGTGATAGTTCCACCTTCGGCAGAGGCATCTGCGATCTGCATCACCTCTAGAAAGACTTTTTTACCTGCTTTGTCTTCGAAGTTTCCAACGTTTGTGCCTTCGAGTGAGTTAACCGCAGGGTTGAGTAGCATGACCGGTGAGCGGTCGTGAACCCAGAAATAGGAATCGCCATCTCGTAGAGAGCGCAGTCCATCAAGAGCGCTTTTTTTAGCCTCCTCTTCACTGAGTACACCCTCCTGAACCATGCGCTGATAGCGTTCAAGGAGACTGTGAGCACTGTTAACAAGCGATCTGGCTATGTTTTCTTTGGCGGTGTATTCAGCAGCAAACATAACGTCGTACTGACTACTTAGCGCCTTTGCTTCAAGCAGGACGATACATATCAGGGCCGCGGCCATTATGAGCCACAAGCGGGCGCGAATGGATAGGTTTCGCAGAAATGTCATGGCTTAGCATCTCCGGGATAGTAAACTTAGGGGTGGAAATGAGTATAGAAGCTGAAACCAGGCCTGCTGGTTTAATTTTAATCCGGAGTCTCTGTGATCCCAGAAGCCATTAAAGTAAAGAAATCCAGCCGCTGCGTTGCACTGACGTACGCGGGTGTTGAATACCAACTGAGCTTTGAACTGCTGCGTGTGTTATCCCCGTCCGCCGAAGTGCGGGGGCATGGTGTCGGGAATGAGGTGCTGCAGTATGGTAAGAAAGATGTGGGGTTGCTGAGTATGGAGCCCGCAGGCAACTATGCGCTCAAACTGACGTTCGATGATGGGCACGATTCAGGCCTGTATGACTGGAAGTATCTGCATCATTTGTCCGTCAATCAGGATGCTCTCTGGCAGGATTACCTGGACCGACTGGAAGCTGCCGGCAAGAGCCGGGAGTCATCTCAGATTAATTTTAAGGCGTTATAAGCTCGACGGAAACGCTTTGTGCCTGTGTGGGGCCTTTGAACCCTGAGCCCGTGCTGTATACTGATTCAAACTTTTCCTTCCAGGAGTGATCGCTTGAGCGATACCAAGAAGACAAAAACCTTCAAAGATCCGAACGCTGCCGCTGAGGCTGAAAAATACGACAACCCGGTGGCAAGCCGTGATGCACTGCTAATGGTGCTCGAAAGCGCGCCCAGCCCGCTAACACACCCTGAAGTGTGTGAGGTCCTGGGTGAAACCGACGAAGACCGCGTTGAAGCGGTGCGCCGCCGCTTGATTGCTATGTGTCGTGATGGTCAGCTGATCAGTAATCGCCGTAATCAGTTCATGCCGATGAAGAAGGTCGATCTGGTGCAGGGTACTGTGATGGGTCACCGTGACGGGTTTGGTTTCGTGCTACGTGATGATGGTGATGATGTGTATCTGTCGAACCGACAGATGCGTAAGGTCTTTCATGGTGACAAGGTCGCTGTACAGATTCTTGGCCTGGATCGTCGAGGACGCCCGGAAGGTAAGATCGTTGAAGTTCTGCAGCGCAATACACAGCTGATCGTTGGTCGCTACTTTGAAGAATCCGGTGTCGGTATTCTGCAACCAGACAACAAGCGTATTCCAATGGAAGTGCTGATTCCTGCGGAAGGGCGAAATGGTGCAGAGCACGGTCAGTTTGTGGTCGCTCAGATTACCCGTCAGCCGTCGCCGAAAGGCCTGCCTGTGGGTGAAGTGACCGAAGTCCTGGGTGAGCATCTTGCGCCGGGTATGGAGATCGACGTCGCTATTCGCAGCCATAATATTCCGCACGAATGGCCTGAAGATGTCGAGGCTGAAACCAAAAAAATTCCGGATCAGGTCAAAGCAGCAGACAAGAAAAACCGCATCGATCTGCGTCATCTGCCATTCGTCACTATTGACGGTGAAGACGCCCGCGACTTCGACGATGCCGTCTACTGTGAACGCAACAAAAATACCGGTGGCTGGCGCTTATGGGTCGCGATTGCCGATGTCTCGCATTATGTGAAAGTGAAATCTCCTCTCGATAATGAAGCGTATCAACGTGCGACGTCGGTGTATTTCCCGGGGTTCGTTGTGCCTATGCTGCCAGAGAAACTGTCTAACGGGCTGTGCTCACTGAATCCACACGTGGATCGCCTGACCATGGTTTGTGAGATGACGATCTCGAAGGCCGGACGTATTTCTGGCTATAAGTTCATGGAAGGGATTATTCACTCCCATGCGCGCCTGACGTACAACAAAGTCTGGGACATGATTAATCCGGATGGTGACAAAGAAACGCAGGCCCAGTGGCGCGAGCACTATGCTGACGTCGTACCGCATGTCGATGAGCTGTATCGTCTGTTCCATATTTTACGTGAGCAACGCGAAGTTCGTGGCGCCATGGACTTTGATTCAGTCGAAACGCGCATTGTGTTTGATGCCGAGCGTAAAATTCAGGAAATCGTGCCGACTGAGCGTCACCATGCGCATATGTTAATTGAAGAGTGCATGCTGGCGGCGAATGTTTGTGCGGCAGATTTCTTTACGCGTTACGAGATTCCGGCGCTGTACCGTGTGCACAAAGGGCCGAGTGCAGAAAAGCTCGAAAACCTGGGGGCGTTCCTGGGGGAAATGGGTCTGACGATGCCGAACGGCAAAGATCCTGCGCCCAAGGATTACCAGACGCTGCTCAGCCAGATTGAGAAACGCCCGGATTCGCACTTAATTCAGACCGTGTTGCTGCGCTCACTCAGTCAGGCGAAGTACGAACCTGAGAACGAAGGTCACTTTGGACTGGCGTACAAGGCGTACACGCACTTCACGTCACCAATTCGTCGTTACCCTGACCTTCTGGTTCATCGCGGTATCCGCAGTGTTATTCGCAGTGAGCAGGAATGTAAGCACGTACTGCGCGCTGACGGCACCAAGAACATGGCTAAACGTACGATTTATCCGTACGACCTACAGGCCATGGTCAATATGGGTGAGCACTGCTCAATGGCCGAACGACGCGCAGACGATGCCACGCGTGATGTGACTGACTTCCTTAAGTGTGAGTACATCCGCGACAAAGTGGGTGAAGATTTTGAAGGTGTAATCTCTGCCGTGACCGGGTTCGGCTTATTCGTCGAGCTTAAAAACGTCTACGTCGAAGGTCTGGTGCATGTCAGCACTCTGCAGAATGATTTTTACCAGTTTGATGCGGTCAAACATCGTCTTATTGGCGAGCGTACCCGTCGCAGCTTCCGCCTCGGTGACAACATCTGGGTGAAAGTGGTTGGTGTGGATCTGGATGATCGTAAGGTCGACTTTGAATTAACCACTGCGCCTGTTAATGCCGGACAGAACTCTGGTCGCTCACAACCCTTAGATATGCCGAAACCTGCGCGTCTGCCACGCAAGCGTAGCGCCTCTGGAAAAGCGGGCGAGAAAAAGGGCATGACCAAAGAAGAGCTGATGAATCCGGGTCGTAAAAAACCGGGCTCGGCAAAAGGTGCAGGCAGTACTGCGGCGAAAGCTGACAGTAAAAAAACCTCGAAGAAAAAGCCGAGTAAACGCCAGAAACTGAATGCCAAGAAAAATAGTTCAGCACCGGCAAAGTCGACGGCCAAGAAAAACACGCGTAAGAAAAAATAAATGAAGCTTGAATCTGTTTACGGTATCCATGCCGTCACAACGTTGCTGCAACGATCACCGGATCAGGTAGTAGAAGTATGGGTACAGAAAGGTCGGGTTGATGCAAAAATGCAGAAAATTCTCGACCTGGCGAACGCCGAAGGGCTATCTGTTATGGAGGCCGACAAAGGACTCCTTAATCAGAAGGCTGACGGCAACCATCAGGGTATTGTTGCCCTGAGAAAACCTGTTCAGGGCAAATCAGAAAAGCACCTGCCCGAGATTCTCGACAATATCAGCGGTGATCCTTTCGTGCTCATTCTGGATGGCGTCACCGACCCGCACAACCTTGGCGCGGTACTGCGCACCGCGGATGCGGCGGGCGTTCATCTGGTTATCGCCCCCAAAGATAAATCCGCCCCTTTGACGGCAGTGGCAGCCAAAGTCGCTTGCGGTGCTGCGGAGGCGATTCCCTATATTCAGGTGACGAACCTGGCGCGTACCATGAAAGATCTGCAAGAGCGTGGCATCTGGATTATCGGTACGGCGGGCGAAGCAACCACCACGATTTACCAGCAGGACTGCAAAGGCCCGCTGGCACTGGTTATGGGTGCCGAAGGGCCGGGGATGCGTCGTCTGACGCGTGAGCATTGCGACCATCTTGTGAATATCCCTATGGCGGGCGAAGTCAGCTCACTGAACGTGTCGGTAGCGACCGGCGTATGTTTGTTTGAGGCCGTGCGTCAGAGACGATAATCCCGGCGGTCAGTTCAGGAAGAAAATATCATGGAAATATACATGGGCTGGTGGAATGAGCTCGTAAGTCAGGATTACGAGTGGTTCTGGAATGTCGGTATTGCCCTGACTCTGACGCTGGTCGCGGGTCTTTTCTGGCGCATGATACGTAAGCGCCTGGTGCGTCTCGTTGCCAGCACGGAAAACCATTGGGACGACGTGGTCATCAACGCCATTGCCGTACCAGTCAACTGGATGATTGTCGCGGTTGGCCTGACCTGGGCCGGTGACATTACCGCAGCCTACTACGATAGAGAAGTGCAGGGCAGCATCTCAGTCGTGCGTCAGCTGTCAATGATTATTCTTGCTGCCTGGGCCATGTGGCGCCTGATTAATCGCGTTGAAGAAAAACAGTTGGAAGGCGGCATGGACCCGACCACGGTTCAGTTGGTCGGTAAGCTCGCCAAGCTGGCGGTGACGATTCTTATTATTCTGCCCGTGTTTCAGCTGCTTGGTATATCTATCTCGGGGATACTGGCGTTTGGTGGTATGGGTGGTCTGATCGTAGGTCTGGCAGCGAAAGATCTTCTGGCGAACTTCTTTGGTTCTCTGATTATTTATCTGGATAAGCCATTCAAGGTAGGTGACTGGGTGCGTTCACCGGACCGTTCAATCGAAGGCACAGTCGAGAGCATAGGCTTTCGTGTGACGCGTATCCGCACCTTTGATAAACGCCCTTTGTACGTACCGAACTCTGTGTTCACCAGTATTTCGGTGGAAAATCCGTCCCGTATGTTGAACCGCCGGATTTATGAAACCATCGGCGTGCGCTATCAGGATGCACAAGCCGTACGGGGCATTATGGAAAAAGTACGCGACATGCTGCGCCAGCATCCTGAAATTGATCAGAGCCAGACCATGATTGTAAATTTCAATGCATTCGGTGCGTCGAGCCTTGATTTCTTTATTTACACCTTCACTAAGACTACTGACTGGGTGCACTACCATGACGTGAAGCAAGACGTGCTGCTCAAAGTGATGGATATTATCCATGACAGTGGCGCCGACTGTGCTTTCCCGACCCGGACACTGCACCTCGAAAGTATGCCAGCGGAACTCTCAGGCAGAGAGACTGCCGCACAGGGTGTCACACAAGGGTAATCCTGTGTTGGTAGCTTGATAGGCAATTGCTATCAGATGGTTTGAAAAGATCAATTTAACGTATAAGCTCCATGCTTCTAGTATGGAACCCGTTCAAACATAAACCTAATGGAGAAACACCATGATCGATACAGAAATTAAGCCGTTTAGCGCAACTGCATTCAAAGATGGCGAATTCGTTGACGTAACTGACGCTGACGTAAAAGGTAAGTGGGCTATCTTCTTCTTCTACCCAGCTGACTTCACTTTCGTTTGCCCAACTGAACTGGGTGACGTGGCTGACAAATACGAAGAACTGCAGAAGCTGGGCGTAGAAGTGTTCTCTGTTTCTACCGATACTCACTTCGTACACAAAGCATGGCACGATGCTTCTGAAACCATCGGTAAGATCAAGTACTACATGCTGGGCGACCAGAACGGCACTATCACCAATAACTTCGGTGTAATGCGTCCAGGCCAGGGTCTGGCAGACCGTGCTACTTTCCTGATCGATCCAGACGGTGTGATCCAGGCAATGGAAATCACTGCTGAAGGTATCGGCCGTGACGCTGACGACCTGATGCGCAAAGTGAAAGCCGCTCAGTACGTTCGCAACAACCCAGGCCAGGTTTGCCCGGCTAAGTGGAAAGAAGGCGACGAGACGCTGGCTCCTTCTCTGGATCTGGTTGGCAAGATCTAAATCTGACTTCGCTGAGACGCGATCTGCTGTGTTATTTTTTCGCTCGTCCCTGCGCCTACCAATCTGGTATGTCTTGGGTACTCGCTCAAAAATGCCTTGCAGCTCATCGTCTCAGCTGTGCCAGATGATCTGAGCTAGCCGCGCAGCCTGGCTCGCAAACGCTCAGATAAAAGATTGAAACCCCGGCTTCGGCTGGGGTTTTTATTTTTCTGGCGAATACATTTTGGTGCGCAGTGCGCACCCTACGTGTGATGACGATCTGAATTGTAGGGTGGGCATT
>NZ_DFQB01000045.1:0-69854 GCF_002377545.1 Thalassolituus sp. UBA3500
GCGGTTAGTATATGAATTCGGGAATAAATACAAGGAATGTTCATGGACACTGCTCTCGATCCAAGATTTGCTGCACTTCTAGCTCAAGATGCGTATGGTTTAAAGACCGAATCAGAACGTAAGACGTTCATGATTGAATACAAAGATAAACTTGAAGGGGAAACTGAGTTAAACGGAAAAACGGGCGCTTTAGTATTCCTGAAGTCATCTCATATTATGGGGCTGTGTGCTTATGGAATTGAAGACTACAAAGGGCAATCCTTCGTCGTATTAAAAGGAACAGCGAGCGGTTTTGACGCATTAACCGACCTAAATGCAGGTATTAAGCGATGTAGTAGTGGAGGCCAAGTTCACCAAGGATTTCAATACACATTCGAATCTTTTCTACCTCAACTGAAGGAGTTCCATACGGGGCTCGCTAGTAGACCTGAAATACACACTATTCATTGCATTGGTCATAGTCTTGGTGGAGCTTTAGCAACCCTGGTAGCTGACTGGCTGAGCTATAACACCTCAAAGACCGTCCAATTATATACTTTTGGATCACCTAGAGTAGGGATGCCCTACTTCGCCAGTGGGCTTACGAGCAGACTTCATTCAGAGAATATCTTTCGTGTTTTCCACAAAACTGATCCTGTCCCAATGCTCCCTACATGGCCTTTCACTCATGTGCCTGATCAGGGAACGGATTATTTGCTAGATTCGGGACTAGCCCTAATCCCATGGCAATATCATTTTATGAAGCATTATATAAAATCTGTTACAGGCGATGATTCTGAAAGTTTAGACTGGAAAATATTGAGGGCTAAACGCCCACCCGCAATGATGGATTCCGCTATAGAGAACTGGTTAAAGTCAGATGGGCCCGTTTCCCTTACACTAAATACGGCACGTATTCTCGATGCTGCTCTCTTGTGGGTTATTAATAAAATAATTAACCTAGCCGGGATAGCACTCATCGGGGCTGGGACAACCACATTCACCATCTTAGATCGTCTCGCGTATATGATGCACAAAGCCTATGACCTATCTAAAGATCTTGGTATCTGGGTTATGAGACTTATAAAGCGTATGGCACGAGCCTTGGGGATTATCGTAACAGATACTACGGTCCTCTCCGTGGCATTCATTCGTATGATATTCACTAGAATACATCAAAGTATCGCAGAACTAGTGCGTAAGGCATCTGCAGCAGTTGATCAATAGAATAGGCCTCCCCGCTGTCGATCCATAGTCTCAGTTGATACTTAAATTGAAATCGATACAAAAAACGGGGCTTTCGCCCCGTTTTTTTTGTTCCTACCCAATAATCAGCTCACCTGGTAAGTAAAGTCACCTTCTTCGGTAGCACCAATATGCACCTTAGTAACTTCTTCGCCCTCGGCCATCTTCGCTAAGCACTCAGATGCCAATGCAGGCAGCACAGTACGATTGAGGATGGTTTCAATGTTACGTGCACCGGTATCGGATTCCTGACAACGCGCGACAATATTGATGAGTACGTCTTCGTCGTAACTAAACTCTGCACCGTATTTTTCGGTAAGACGTTTCTCAATTTTACGCAGGTTAATCGCCGATATCTGCATTAGGTTCTCGTCATCCAATGGATAGTAAGCGATGGTATTCGCACGCCCCATGAATGCCGGTTTGAAATGCTGAAGCAGGTGTGGACGGATATTGTCGAGCAGCACTTCAGGCTCTGGTTTTTCTTCAACCTGATTAAAGATAGCGCGGATGGCATCTTCACCGGCGTTCGACGTCATGATGATGATGGTATTCTTAAAGTCGATATCCCGACCTTCACCGTCTTTGATCGTACCTTTATCGAAAAGGTTGTAGAAAATATCCTGAACGCCTGGGTGTGCCTTCTCCATCTCATCCAGCAGGATGACGGAGTATGGCTTACGGCGTGCCGCTTCGGTCAGTACGCCGCCTTCGCCATACCCCACATACCCCGGAGGGGAACCAAGAAGCATGGAGACTTTGTGCTCTTCTTTGAATTCAGACATATTAATGGTGGTAATGTTCTGCTCACCGCCAAACAGTTCGTCTGCCAGTGCCAGTGCCGTCTCAGTTTTACCAACACCCGACGTACCGCAGAACAGAAATACCCCCATAGGTTTACGCGGATCAGTTAAACCAGCACGCGAGGTCCGGATGACCTGTGCAATGGCTTCCAGCGCATGTGGCTGACCAATAACACGCTGCCCCAAGCGATCAGCAAGTGTCTGTACCGCAGTAATCTGATCACTGACCATTTTACCCACAGGAATACCGGTCCAGTTGGCGATGACCTCGGCAATAGCCTGCTCATCGACATTCGCTTGCATCAGAGGCGCATCCCCCTGAATACCAGCCAGTTCAGCCGTCAGTGCCTTAAGTTGGGTCTTCAGTTCGTCTGCTTCGCTATCGGACAACTTACTGTCAGCCGATGCCATAAAATTCTGATCAATTTTATCGCGGCATTCGCGAATTTGCGTAATCAATGCGTTTTCTTTTTCGTACTGAGCATTCAACTCTGCTAAAAGACTTTCTGCGTTCTGCTTTTCTTCGTAGAGTGCTGCCAGACGTTCGGTGTGTTCTCCTGTCGCTGCAGCCTCCCGTTCCAGTTTACCGATGGTTGTATCGGCACGTTGAATACGACGCTGCGCATCTTCTATTGCACCCGGCGTCGCGGACTGACTGAGCGCCACACGAGCACAGGCCGTGTCCAGCAGACTGACAGACTTATCGGGTAGCTGGCGTCCCGGAATATAACGATGAGATAAAGTCACAGAAGCGATAATAGCTTCGTCCAGAATCCGAACCTTGTGGTGATCCTGCAGCGATTGCGCAATACCACGCATCATATCAATGGCTTTTTCTTCCGACGGCTCTTCGACTTTCACCACCTGGAAGCGGCGGGTCAGTGCTGGATCACGTTCGAAGTATTTTTTGTATTCAGCCCAGGTCGTCGCAGCAATCGTGCGCAGCTCGCCACGTGCCAGTGCAGGTTTCAGCAGGTTTGCTGCATCGCCCTGTCCTTCTTTACCGCCCGCACCAATCATGGTGTGGGCTTCATCAATAAACAGAATGATTGGTGTGACAGAAGCGCGGACCTCTTCAATAACGGACTTGAGGCGATTCTCAAATTCACCCTTCACGCTTGCGCCAGCTTGCAGCAAACCAAGATCGAGTGTACGTACAGCAACTCCTTTAAGCGGTTCAGGCACGTCACCTGCGGCAATACGCAGAGCAAAACCTTCTACAACCGCGGTTTTACCCACACCGGCTTCCCCCGTCATGATGGGGTTGTTCTGGCGGCGACGCGTCAGGATGTCGATACACTGACGAATCTCTTCATCACGACCGAGTACAGGATCAATCTGACCGCTTTGAGCACGCTCGGTTAAGTTCACTGTGTACTTATCAAGCGCTGGCGTTTTAGACGCAGACACAGGGCCTGCCTGGCCGCCTTCTGAGCCCGGTTCATTGCCACGAACCAGTGAATCAGTCTCGCCAGTGGTGCCGAAAATAGCGCGGGCAGTTTCACGGATTGATTCTGGCGCAATCTCTTTTAACTCAGGGCAGCTTTCAAGGAGCTGACGACGCGTGCTGTCTTCTAACAGCAAAGCCGCGAGCAGGTGGCCAGAGCTGACGACGGGTTGCGCGTAGTCGACGGAAGCCAGCATCCAAGCGTTCTTAGCGGCTTCGACAATACTTGGCGCGAGAGCGGCTGGACGACTACTGCCTGAACGGAAACGCGAAATAGTACCCGCCAGCTGCTTGGCGACATTACCGGGATTAACGTCGTGCTTTTCCAGCAAGGTAACAAAATCGGTATCAGAGATATCGAGGAGTTTCAGCAACCAATGCTCGAGTTCAACATTGTACTGGCTGTGAGCAAGACAAAGGCCAGCGGCCCCTTCAAGCGAGTCCCTCATGTACGGCGACATTTTGTCGACTAGCGACTTCAGGTTGATGTTAATCATGGGTTTATTCCTCGTTCATCTCTGAAATTATTGAATCCATGTGATCCGTGCGATTAGTACGCCATTGGTAATGCGTCATCCGGCACGGGTACGTGCTGAGAGAGCCGGACTGATAACGCATTATCTTTTATCTTTTCTGGGTTCATGTAGGTATTCCAACCAAGAAGCGAATCAGACTTGGTTGGATCAAACAGGTCATCAAGCGGAAAGTATCTGGCATCCAGCTTCACTTCGATATCGAAGTCCTGCTCTTCCCCCACACTCATGCGTATGAATGACTTTAACTCTTCGAGCCCACGCGATCCTGGCGCAAGGCTCTGAAACTCTTCTTCATTGTGCGGCACTGTAATAACGGTAAATTTACTTTGTGCCTGATAACAACGGGTGCCCATAACAGTACTCACACCCAGCGCATTATTAACGCCATGGGGATGATCTTCATCCGGTAAACGGCAACGTGCGTCCTCAGGTAAGTCATACCATGAGCCATTAAACTGCTCGATGTAAGTCTCGAGACCGAACATGCCTGCAATACTGCTCCGTAAAGACTCTGCCGAACAGATTCCGCGAGCAAAATGAGCGGCGTATTGAGCAATAGGCTCGTCCGGCATGGTCGAGCGATAACGCAACTCAGGAATACCCAGGCCAGCCAACGACAACAATGCGTCGGTGAAAAGGTCTTTCTTTTCAGTACCCTCTCTGACCGTTCGCTCGAATGAGGGGCCCATCTGGTACTTGTGCCACGCTTCATAAAACAACGAAACAGTTCGATGATTAAACAGGTCCAGGTAGTCTTTCAATGCCGGATTTTTCTGTCTCAGCTCAGAGATGACCGTCTCACTCAGATAGTAAGGCATCACCCCCTGGCTACCCGTCAGCCCCATCATGGCGACTTCGACCTGCCATTGCAGTGCAGGGTTTTCTTCAGAATCGTGACTATGAATCCGCTTCTGCGATACTTTGGTGACGTCAGAGCCATTAAAGGCCAGCGAATTGCGAGACGTAAAGTGAACGGCCTCCTGATCCGGACGCGCTAATCCACCGACCGATGCATCAGCAACATCATCATCCTGGGTATTCTGCTGTGAGGCAGATTCAAGTAGCCGCACCGCCTGAAAAAAATCAAAGCGCTGTGGCTCAGTCTGTAACTGCTCAATCAGATTAAGGCTTTTTCGCCGGCGCGCGGTGGCCATCGCTTAAACTCCCCATCTTTTCCATTGAGCGTTACTGTTAACTTGGTAAACGAATTAATCGAACCGTACAGACCGAAGAAGCGCTCCAGCACACTGGCGAACATAAGCGGGCTCGTTCCCGCAAGCATCACTGGGTCCAGTTCGAGATCAATCTGCGTACCGCGACACAAAGACACCATGCCATCCACCTGAACAGGAGAGGTAACAGGCTTCGTATGAATCGCAGCAATAGCATCAATCATATTGCGTGTACTGGCGGAGTCTCTGAAGTCGTACAAGCGCAGAATCTCTTTCAGAGCTTCAACAGAGCCTCCCCCCTGACTCAGAGACAGGTGATTAAGATTAAGGTGCGAAATCAAACGCCAATAACCGCGCTCCCGCAGTGGCGGACGAATGGTTGCCGACGGAACAACCACACACTGGATACGCTCGGTTGGATACTCATCATCAACCACTTCAAAATAAGGGCGCCCTTGTCCTGTGGTCAGCTTTCTTGGCACATTGCGATTAGTGCATAAAAGCTTCATTTCAAGGTTCTGATTCTTAACCTGATGCGGGGTGAAATTCATATCGACCAGACTGATATCCACCTCGGATGCCAGTTCATTACGATGGTCACCCTCAAGCACCTCGCGGCGATGCGTTAACCAGAACGCTGGCTTAGCATCAGTATTACGA
Organism: Thalassolituus sp. UBA3500; assembly: GCF_002377545.1. Classification (NCBI taxonomy): domain Bacteria; kingdom Pseudomonadati; phylum Pseudomonadota; class Gammaproteobacteria; order Oceanospirillales; family Oceanospirillaceae; genus Thalassolituus; species Thalassolituus sp. UBA3500. The sequence goes on from NZ_DFQB01000045.1 coordinate 5,843, forward strand.
CTGTGATTCATGCCATAAAACGGTCGATAAGGTGTGTAATAGCCATCACTGTCGGTCGCGCCAACATCGGTAATGCTATACACCTCAAGGCCATCTCGACGCCGGGAGTCCGGAACAACCGGGTAACGCGACTCCGTGTGCGTTAAAGCAACAGGGTCAGCGGTCGTCTCGAATATATTTACGATCGGTGTACACCCGAGTGCAAACATCCCAGCATTCACCTGGTGCTCAAGCTCTGAGTCACTCTCACGCAAATAAAAATAAACATTCAGCGTATTGGTGTAAGACTCATTCATTGCGACATCGAGCTGAGTCAGATCAATGAATTGGAACTTCTCCTGAAATGCAAAAAACTCAGTTAATAGCCGGTAACCGGCGAAAGAGTTGGGCGGGTAAGGCAGCATGCCTTCGTCAATTCCAAAGCCAACCTGCTCCAGACAATCGGAGTTCAGGAAAACGGGAGCGACATCAGACTCACCATTGGCGACAACAACTTTAAAACACTTGGTTAACAATAAGTCATACAGCGGATGGACATGCGGTAGCTGCCCTTTAAGAAACAGGCGAATCTTTGAGAAATCCATTTCATTCAGAACGAGATCATCACTCAACGTTCTGAAAGAGACCTTGAGTACGGCCGCAGCACCCTGCACTTCCAGACTGCCCGGTGCAACGAATGGTCGGGGCATTAATTGAGCGGTCTCGACCTTCAAGGGTAACAACTCTACCGGATAAGACGTCGTGAACCGGCACTCTTCGCCATCTGAGTCAGTATCGAGCAAGGTACCCGCCGGAATCTGAACGGGAGAGTCCAGGTCATCAAGTGGAGCAAACTGAGTAATCGCCATGGATGGAACCGGACGCAGATAATGCGGATAAAGCGTCTCCAGCATGGCATCCGTCAATTCAGGAAAATCATCACTCAGCTTCTGCTGAATACGCGCATTCAAGAAGGCGAAGCCGGAAAGCAGACGCGATACCAGCGGATCATCAACTGAGTCGTTGCCCAGCTTGAGGCTTTCAGCGACCGATGGATGCTGACGTGCAAAATCACTGGCCGACTGCTTAATAAACGCCAGTTCTTTTTCGTAATGATATAAGAGCCTGTCGCTCATAATCAGAAAATCTCCGAAACATTCACCGTCTGATTGACGGGGTTTAGCGCCGATTCAAATATAATCATTTCTTGCAGCGGATTTACGTTGAGCGTTGCCTCAACCCTAAAACGGATCGTCGGGTCTTCGTTATCGATCGCCATGTCGGTTTTCACCTTGACTGAACGAATCCTTGGCTCGAAACGCTTTACTGCCTTTTCAATCCGACGGCAGAATTCGTTACGACTATCGAACGAGGTCATGTTGATCGTCGATAAATCTGGCAAGCCATAATTCAACACACAATCATCAAGATGGCTGTATCCCGCTGGCGGCGACACACAGCAATAACGGGTGTTAAACAAATTCTCAAGATCGCGTCGTATACTTTCCCGCAGGCTGCGCACAATTTGATGACTCTGACGAAAGTCCGTGCCTTTGTTCTGTTCAAGAAAACGATCAAGGAGAGGCGCGACCAGAGGCTTATCTTTTAATTCAGACATTCATCATACCTTGCCAATATCAATCTGACTTAACGCAGTCGTGAGCTTAAGTTCTGACACCAAATGATCTACTGAGTAGTGCGTCTTCAGATGTACCAGGCTTGAGTAGTAACCGGGATTTGACGGATCTTCATCGACCACAACGCGAGCTTCCCGCAAGGGGTACCGTGCCATCATTTCCCACGACAGGTCATCCCGACCCGTCGTATATTGATCTAACCAGTTCTGTAAGAAGCGCTCACATGATTCGGCAGTGGTATATGAACCGACCTTATCGCGAACAATCACTTTGATGTACTGAGCCACGCGCGAGCCACACAATATCTGCTGCAACATCGAACTGATACGTGCGTTAGCCGTTGCCGATTTCTTCGCATACACCTTCGGGATCTGCAGCGACGGGCAATTATTAAATACGGCGTAAGGCGTCTGGAAGCAGTGACAAAGCGCGATCATTCCATAATCACTCAGTTCACGCTCTAACTGATCGGTCACGGTGACAGACGTCGACATTTTCACCATCGCGCGCGATGAATCGGTACGATACGCAGGTGTAGGAAACTGCGTCACCAGCCCGCCGCCATAATGATCGCGCGGAACGCCCCGTATATGGCTGAACCAACCGACCTCGGAAAACTCCCTGATCAGCACCGTTCCGAGAGCGAAGCAGGCGTTGCCCCACAAGTATTTGCGATTGTCTTTGCCGGCAACATTTTCATTGAAACGCAAGCCCCGGCGCGAACGGCGATTATCCTTGTACGGCTCACGTATCAATACCTGGGGTAATGTCAGCGCAAGAAAACGACTATCGTCGTGCTCCCGCATTGAGCGCCAGCGCACGTAATCATGAGATCGGAAAATCTCATCAACGTTAATATGCAAACCCAGGTTATCGAAGTTATCCAGACCGAAGAGTTGAGGTGCTGCACTGCAGACAAACGGACAAAAAGCAGCAGCTGCAGCTCGACTGATACCCTGTAGAGTGAAAACATCGTCAATGCGATGATCTTCGTAGGGCCTGTGCGCAACGTAATAGTCACCCAAAAGGACACTGAAGGGTTCACCACCAGGCGTACCGAACTCTTCGTTATAAATCAGGTGAAATAAACCGCTTTGATCAAAATCTGGCGCACGTTCCATATCACGAGCGAGATCTTTCCAACTGACATCCAGTAATCTGATTTTGGTATTTTCAGGATTAACAACGGCATCAATTAGAAACCAGAGGCCACGCCATGATGCTTCAAGTGCCTGAAAGCGATTGTTGTGCAATACCGCATCGATCTGCTCAGAGATCAGCTCATCAATAAAAGCAATTTGCTGTGCAAGCCAGCGACAAGGTTCCAGACGTGACGTATCGGCAGGTGACGATAATTCGACCCAACGGCGAAACGCCTCCACATCATCGTTTTCAGAAAGGAAAGAATAAATATCCGCGAGGGGTATTTCGTCCGATGAAAGGGTTGGCGAAGGATTCTCTGACATGACAGCCATGCCTGCGGAATCGTTCAGCACGGAAAACCTCTAAAGAAGAAATTATAAAGGGGGCCTGAGGCCCCCGATATCTGCTTACTTAGGCTGCGGAATATTCGCAACCATACGCAGAGAAGTTGTCAGCTCTTCCATTTGCAGCCAAGGCTTCAGGTAAGCAACGGCGCTGTATGCACCTGGAGAACCTGGAATCTCCTTAACTTCAACGCGAGCTTCAGCCAGTGGGTACTTGGCTTTCATTTCAGCAGACGCATCTGGGTTGCCGTTGGTGTACTGGGCAATCCACTGATTCAACCAACGCTCGCAGTTTTCTGCTTGCATGAACGAACCTACTTTGTCACGCGCCATTACTTTCAGGTAATGAGCAATACGTGAAGTCGCCATCAGATATGGCAGACGAGCAGAGATCGACGCGTTTGCAGTGGCATCCGGATCATCAAATACTTTCTGCTTCTGAGTAGACTGAGCACCAAAGAACACAGAGTAATCTGTATTTTTGTAGTGACACAGTGGCAGGAAGCCCTGGTTAGACAACTCAGCTTCACGACGGTCAGTGATACCTACTTCAGTAGGACACTTCTGGTCAGTATCACCATCATCACTCTTGAAGATGTGCGTCGGCAGGCCATCAACACGACCACCTTCGGCACCACGAATCGCAGTACACCAGGAGTTTTCAGAGAACGCACGTGTCAGGGTGGTACCCATTACATAAGACGCGTTCATCCAGCAGTAATCGTCGTGCTCAGTTGCTTTCGACATGCCAGACTCGTCCAGATCAAACTCTTCGAAATTGAAGGCTTCAACGGGTTTAGACGCCGCACCGTATGGAGTACGTGCCAGAACACGTGGCATAACCAGAGTGACAAAGCGTGAATCTTCGCTGTCACGGAAGCTGCGCCATTTGATGTATTCCTGAGACTCGAAAATACCGCCCAGATCACGTGGCTTAGACAACTCAGTAAAGTCATCAAAACCGAACATGCCGGAGCCCGCCGCTGAAATAAACGGACAGAAACCAGCCGCAGCAACGTTAGACATGTTACTCAGCAGGTCGATATCTTCAGGGTGATTAGTGAACTCAAAGTCTCCGATCATGCAGCCGTATGGCTCACCACCCGCTGTACCGAATTCTTCTTCGTAGATCTTTTTGAAGATCTGGCTCTGGTCGAACTCAACCGCCTTATCAAGGTCACGGAAAAGCTCACGCTTACTCAGGTTAAGCATGCGGATTTTCAGAGTTGCACCCGTTTCGCTGTTCATCACGAGGTGGTTCAGACCGCGCCATGAGCCTTCGAGCTTCTGGAATTTTTCGTCATGCAATACAGCGCTGAGCTGTTTTGACATCGCCTGATCAATCGCAGTAATTGCCTGCTTAATTGTATTGGTCAGGTTACGATCCCAGGTAACAGTACCTTTCAGAACCTGTTCGGTCAGGTTTGCCAGCAGGTCTTCAGTTTCTTCACGGCCAGTTTGCTTGGTGTAGGTAATTGCCTGTTCAAGCAGACTAACCGACTGTTCTTCCGCTTCTGCGCCTACCGCAGCTTCGACTTCAGTACTCATTACTCAGCTCCTTCTTTGCTTTCGCCAACACCCAGCTGCTGAGAAATCTCAGTGATGTTGTCAGTGTTTTTCAGAATTTGTTCAAGAACCGTTTCCAGCTCTTCAGAGCGATCTGCTTTGCTCAGCAGGTCACGCAGTTTGTTACGCGCGTCCAGCAGCTGTTTCAATGGCTCAACCTGCTCTACGATCGCTTCCGGTGTGAAGTCATCCATTTTACGGAAGTCCAGATCCACAGCCATGGTATTGCCGTCGCCTGCCAGTGTGTTTTCAACCTGCAGGTTCAGTTTCGGATTAACTTTAGCCATCACTTCATTGAAGTTATCGCGATCAACCTGAACGAATTTACGCTCTTTCAGTGCCTTGCGGTTTTCAGCGTTATCACCTGAGTAGTCACCCATGACACCTGCGACAAACGGCAGTTCTTTTTTAACTTCAGCGCCATTCGTTTCAACATCATATGTGATGTGTACGCGAGGCTTACGCACGCGCTTCAGTTTATTGTGGATACTTTCGGACATGAGTAACTCCTTTTCCTTTGAGTAACGGTGTTCACCGTAATTCTGTTAATTCTTACCAGCTGGTATCAGACTTCGGTTCAGGCTCAGCTTGAGGGACAGCTTCTGCAGCCGGAGTAGCGGCGGCTTCGCTCGCTGCCGGAGCTGCCGGAGCGGCAGGAGGAGCAACATATGTTGACTCATCTGAACCGTCCATTTTTACGCCTGTAAACTGCGAGAACAGGCCGCGTGCATTGCTGTCTGGAATAAGCTCCATCATCAACTCAGCAACCGTCATCCGGCCCCAGTTGATCAGACGCTCAAGACCTGGCGCCAGTGGTGTGTGTGGCTCGTACTGGCGGAAATACTTAGCAACTTCTTCAAGACGCTTCAGTGCTTCCTCACGATTGGTAATCGGCCCTGTGGTTCCATTCACTAAACGCACAACCTGCCCTCCCTGTATGGCGCTGGCGTCTGCCGCAGCCTCTTCAGCAGCAGCGGCATTTTCTTCGGCTTCAACCGCAGCGCTTGCGGCATCCGCTTCATCGAGCTTTGGCTTATAGATAAAACGGGTGGTACGTACGATTTCGTCGATCAGCTCAGTAATCTTTGAACTTGGTGGGGCTTCGGCGCCGCACTTCTCACGCAAGGTCGAGCTGATGTTTTTATAGAGTTCGGCACACTCTTCAAGTGTGGTTACAAAATTCTGACAGGTAAGCAGGTCAGTGGCGGCTATCGTATCGGTAATTTCAGCCAGACTATAACCCAGTGACGCAATTCGCTCTGATTTCTTATCGTCATCATCAATCTTATCAGCGTCACGAGCCTGCAAATACTGGTAATAACTAAATGCGCCTTTATCACCGTATACCGTAATTTCGATATTACGCAGCGGCGCCAGCAGTGTGCCATCACCGCCATCACCATTCAGGCCTGTGAGCGGCGCAACCCGTGTTTCAATTCCGTCTTCATCGGGCAGCGGATAAACATCATCCCAGAATTCGTTAATAAGCAGATTAATCACTGAAAAACCATCACGCAGACCAGAAACACCATGGCTGCGAATCAGACTTTCAAGATACCAGGAAGCAACTTCAAGATCTTTTGAAGACTCAGTCAGAATCTTATTGGCGGTACGCTGAACAATATCCCACGGGCCAGCAACATCCACCTCATCGTCGCCACCAAACATGGCCGAACGCTCTGCTGCGCGAGCCGCATTACGAGCATCTTTAATGGTGTAGTAATCGGATGTAGGGGAGCGGTCTTCACGAATATCAATACCCTGTGGAGTATCTTCATTAACAGGGGCGACGAGGCTATCGATATCGACAACATGACCAAATGGCATGGCAGAGTCCTTTCAATTTTGGTATTTCTGGTCCAGTAGGAAAATGATACTACACCAGCGGTAGGCTGTTAACACCCATTAAATTATGACCACTGTCCCGTCAGCATACGCGTATATTCTTCCGGACAAGGAAGACCAGATGCGACAAAAGCAACAGACGGCGCATTTTCATTCGCAGTCATTCCCCAAAGGCTGGCACTGCCCGGCACTGGCTGAGCCATACTGTGCAGAGAACCGAATTCAGGTTTGGTGCCACCGACAGAAACCTGGCTCCCGGAAGCACTGGTAAAGCAATGGCGCGGGCATGACGGTATTGCAACCTGACTCAACTTTTCACAAAGATCGTCAACCGCCAGCTGGTCCTGAAGCCCGGATATCGCCGCCTGCTGTAGCTCTGCAAACCAGTGTTCGCCATCAGCTATCAGTGCATATAAATTTTCCCCCTGACCGACAGGCACAGCAATGGTTAATGGAAAGTAGCGACCCACACTATCCACACTAGGAACAAGAATTCCTGCCCAACACTGCTGATCGATAACCCCAGCATTAAGACCAAAGCGCCAGACTGAACTGGTTAAGTAAAACTCGAGCCAGTCATCGGCGAGAATATTACGCGACCCTGCCACAACGCACTGCAACCATTCATCCCAGACATCGATAAATGTCTGAGGCAGATTGCGCACCAGAAAATCACCATGCGCGGGTAACTTGCCGTAAATGCCGTAATTCATACGATTTCCTTACAAGGACTGTGGGCAACGGAAGTTACGAAGCAATGACAGGTCGAACGGATTTACATTCGTGCTCGCTGCCAATCGATACTGCGCCTGATATCCAGACTCGGTAAACGTAATTACCTTCTCTGATTTATTCACAGTGGAATGCAGCTGCGCATCATCGATCATTCTAAGCAGTGACCAGTCACCATCGTATTGATCATTCGACACCCGCTCACCGAGATCTTCGAACACAATACGCGAGCGACCACTTTCACCTGCGATCCAGCTCAGTGATTTTTCAATCCGTGGGCCATGAGAATAACTGATGCGGTTCTCACCGATTTCCATCGTAAACAAACGGACATTGGAGTGCAGTTTTTCTGGTGTGGCGCGGAAGTTAAGGGCAGCCGCCTCACCTTCTGAGAACCAGGCACGACGAATATCATCCGCGCGCTGAAACTGGCGCAGCGCTTCGCTGCTTAAACCGATAGAGAAGCCGCCATACCCTTTTTGCTTCCAGCGATAGGTATCTACAAACGGAGAAACATACTCATCAACAAAGGCCTGTTGAATGCCGCCCGGTTTAAAGAACTCGTTGAATGCAACCACTGAGGCCTCTGACTGACGCCCAGCAACCAATGGGTAGCGGTCGCCCAGAGTATTACGGAACGTCTCATAGACCTGATAACGCCACACGGTATTAAGGTGTACGCCGGCTTTACCCATAACAGCCCCCCAGGTCTGATCGGCCAGCTTATTCAGCCAGTCAGCAGGTTGTTCAGGTGCGGTGGCCGCCAGGTTTTTGAGTTGCTGAATAGCGTCAGCACCGCCACCAGAGAAACGTTTTTTCGCCGCTTCAAAGGCCGCCGCATTTGAATCCGGTGCACCATCGATCTGACCAAGATATTCAGCCAGTGCACCGATAGCCTCCAGATAACCTGCGAACTTAGAAGGCGTGCCTTTCTCGGCCGCCAGCATGCGCTGTATATCGCGAAAACGGAGATCGACCAGCGTCGGGTCATACACCATCCCCGCCGCTTTTTCGACCAGACCGCCTGCGGCACCAGAAGCCGTAGGCATTTCAATTTCTGGCGTCAGGGTCGTATTTTTCACAACCAACTCTGTCACCTGAGACAGTGGTGATGAAAGCTGATCCGCCAACTTAAGCAGGTGGGTGACAGACTGGCTACCACCCGGTAAATTCGCGAGGCTGAATTTCTGGTAGAAGGCCTGCCAGCGGCGGGCATACTCAGTCAGGTATAACTTCTCGACATCGGCACTTAATTTCTCAAGATCCGCCTTGCTGTAGTCTTCGCCACTGATATTACCGCCATAAATCCATTGATCTGCAGCGATCTGTTTCATCATTTCGGAGTCAGGGCCGTACTCTGCCTGGTCGTATCCTGCCTTGGTGAACAGGAACGGCATCATAAATACCGGATCATTTTCACTTAAGCCAAATACCTGTTGTGGGTTACCACCAATCTCACGGTAGAGATCGACTTCTCGAGCGTTGTTGCCCATTTTCTGAAGCTGCGCAAAGAGTCTTTGCGCAACCGGAATACGCTGCAGGTACTGGCGTGTACGGGTAACGACATATTCATCGGACTGGAGCTGCTCGTCGAAACCCAGCTCGATCAGATGATCCAGGTGTGTGAGTAGCTGCGACTGTTTGCTTGCCTCACCCGGCAAAAGATCCTGCCAGCGGGTCTCGGCGTAGGCACGAATCTGTGCGTAGTCACGATGCTCCCGATCAAACAACATAAGGTACACACGAAAGACGGGCAGAAGCGCGCTGTCGTCTGCGCCAAGCGCATTTAAATGACGCTCAAGCATATTGGCAACCGCCGGGTAAAACACTTGGTTGAGCTGCGTGTTGTACGCCTGATCTGCCGCGGCATCGACACGACCGTCATACAGGCCGAGGTAACTGATGAAGGGGTGCTCTTCCTGATCGTAGACAAGACTGGCTTGATAGAGTGGCGTCAGAAGTTTGAGCGCTTCTTCCGTTGTTGCCTGCTCCGGACGAATTGTTTCGCGCAATTGCAGATAGTCGCGATGCAGACTATCAACCTCGGCCATATAAGCCCGGTTCTGCACCAAGGCACCTGTCCACAGAGCGGCACAGCCAATCAATAAACCGGTCAGGCCCGCAACCGCACCACGACGCATCCAACGGAGCAGGTTTTCAATCTTCCGGTTAACGCCAACGAGTTCGGATTCAGGAAAAATAACATCACGGAACAGCCGGGTAATAAAGAAACTCTTCCCGCTATTATGTTGTTGCTTGCCCATACTACGTTCAAGACCAAAGTTAGCACTCACTTGCGCCATCATACGGTCAATCGGGCTACCTTCCTGTGTTGCACTGGTAAAGTAGACACCACGCAACATAGGCACTGTGCTGTAGTTATTCGGCGCAAATGTCTGTTGAATAAAACCATCCACAACGTTCGCCAGACTCTCAAGAGCTGGCGGAAAACCCTGAATCATGGCGCGCTTATCGGTATTGCGCTCATGCTGGACACGCCACAGCAAACGCTCGTTCAAACGCTCGACAAGCTGATTGAACTCGTGGCGGAAGCGGCTGATATCGGCACCGGTGTTTTCGTTCTCTTCCTGAGGAAAACTCACACCCCAGACCTGCTCGCGCTCGGCCTGTGAAAGATTACCGAAAAATTCCGCAAAGCCAGCGACCAGATCGCCCTTGGTAAAGGTTAAATAAACCGGGAAGCGAATACCGAGTTCGTCCTGTAATTCACTGATGCGGGCCCGAATGATTTTTGCCTGCTGCTCACGCTGCTCTTTTGTCTGAACCATCAGATCCTGAAGGCTGATTGCAATAAGGGCACCGTTAATTGGGCGACGACGACGATATTTTTTGAGCAGTGCCAGAAACGCCTGCCAGGCATTGTTATCCACCACACGGTGACTGTCCTGTGTGGTGTAACGCCCAGCGGTATCAATCAGCACGGCATCATTAGTGAACCACCAATCACAGTTGCGGGTTCCACCAATGCCGCCCAGTGCTTGTTTGCCGTGGGTATCCGCCAGTGGAAATTCGAGGCCAGAGTTAACCAATGCCGTCGTTTTACCTGAACCCGGCGGGCCAATAATGATGTACCAAGGAAGCTGATAGAGGCTGAGCTTGCCCCGGCGCGAGCTGAAGCGTGCCTTTTTAAGTGTTGCCAGAGCATCACGAAAACGGCCTGCCATCTGAGCCAGCTCTTCTTGGCTTCGTTCCTGATCGGGGTCGACGACATCAGCATCTTTCTGCTGTGACGACTCAATTTCACCCAGCAGTTCTTTGTTCTGGCGGCGTTCAACAAGCCACTGACTAACGTTCCATGTTAGCCAGAACAACCAGAAGAATCCGATAATGATCGCTCGTGTCATCGGGCTCAGCGTCATATTGTCTGCGCCGAATTTAATAAATTCAGCACCAAACCAGATCAGCAATGACAGAGCCGTAAGCCCAATAATTCCGACGACCCACTTATTTTGCAGAAACGCCAACAGCTTTTTCATGTGTTCTCCATGTACACAACGGGAGGCGCATCCTTACCCGATGGTCATTTATACTTATCCAGCTGCAATCTCATCAGAGACCGCAAGACTAATAAAACCGCTTACCCTGTGGCGGTGAAACCACGTCTGAACCTTGTTCAGGTGCACCATCGACACCGGATATTTCGGTATAGATACTTTCAGCGACCGGGGTCGTCTCCTGATACATCCAATAGCGAAAGCCAGAATAGGTCAGTACGAGTATTGCCATCACAACACTGGCGATGACCCACAGAGGAATGTAATTTTTAAGATATTCACTGGGTTTAACCGAGCCTTCCCAATGAGGAGACAACTCTGATTCCCAGCCAGGACGATGACTTTCAATCGTGTGATACAGATTCTCGCGTATCTGCTCAAGTTGTTCGTTCCCCCGGGGCATCACGCGATACTTTCCCTGAAAACCCAAACTCAGGCAGAGGTAGTACAGCTCGAGAAGGTCCAGATGAGTTCCCGGCGTTTCGAGCAGTTTCTGTAAAATCAGGAACGATTTTTCACCACCTGAAGTTTCCTGATGAAACAGACTCAGAAGTGAATGCTGACTCCACCCACTGCCCGCGCCCCATGGTGTATTCAACACCATTTCATCAATCACAGAACATAACAGGTAACGCGCAGCGACAACGGAGTCGCCCGAAATACCGCTATTTCGTGCATTGCGTTCAAAGCTTTTAATTTCTTCGGTGAGGCGCTTATGAAGATCAGGCACCTGATCATGCTTCATGGTCGAACGCAGTTTTGTCACCAGGGTCAGCAGCGTTGTCGCCCCTGTCACTAACGGATTAAGACCATGTCGCACGTCGATTTTTTCGTTGCCTGGCATCGCTGGTTGAGGCGAAGAAGCTCGCCCCTGAGCAGCGCCCGCAGACGAACGAGAAGCGCCCGGCGTAGGAATCATGACCGTACGATCAGCCGCACCCGGTTGTTGTCCATCATTGCCCATACATCAGCTCCTGATCGCCCAGAGTTCCATAATTAAGCCGGGGTAATCGGCGCCAAGATGTACTGCAAAACCACCGGACTGCTGCATCGACTTCCACAGATCCCCGGTATTTTCGATTTCGAAATAAGTGAATCCGGCGTGGTAAGGAATCTGGCGTGGTGCCACAGGGAGCGGACGTGTTCTCAGACCCGGCAGCTGCGTCGTGATCAGCTCTCGAATCGTTTCGACCGGTGCAATTTTCGCCTGCGCGGGGAAACGGCTGCGTAACACTTCAGTTGGCATATCCGCTTTTACCGCAACCACGAACGACGCTGAACGCGTCAGCGATGGGTCGGTTATCGGTGCAACATGAATACCGTACTTACGCTCAACCAGATCCAGAGAAATGGCTGATTGCTCAAGCACCATGCTAAGTGACTGGCGCAGCGCCGAGAAAAGCCCGGCAAATGTCTGCTGCAGATCCGTGTGAATGTACGGAGGCATTTCTGGTGGGCGCTTATCACTGGCTGTAAATGTCGACAGTTCACCTGCGAGTTGCAGCAGCTCGGTGTAAAGTGTCAGGGGATGCAGTGTCGCCAACTGAGTCAGATGTTTCACCAGTGGCTGAACGCGGTTAATGACTTGCAACAGAAGGTAATCTGCAATTTCGGCAGAGCCGGAACGCCCCGAATCACTCAGTCGGTGGCTCAATGCTTCACCGCGCTGACGCAGCAGGCCTGATACTTCTTCGATATAGCCTTTAATCTCACCACTCACCGTGCAGTCGAGTACGGGTGGAATAAATGTCTTATCGAGCTTCACCGGGTTACCCGGCAACCTTTCCGCAATACGTGCGATACCAATACAGGCATAGCCACCAAGATCTTCTGAGCCTAATTTAAAGCAGGTGGATAACTTACCAATCTGGATGCGTGCCGACTGGCCTGACGCCGAAGAGCTGTCACGAGCATCGAAGTTATAGGTCTGGAAGCGCGCCTGTGGAAACTCTTCAGCATCGCGAACCGATTCCTGAGCACCGGGGCGGCGCATAGGCACGCACAGGTAGACAATTTCATCGCGGGTATTTTCGGGTATCTCAATAATTGGCGGAAGTTCTTCTGACTCGGGCGCCAGTATTGGCGTACCGTCCGGGAAAATACCTCGTACAGAAGAGATAGATACTTTACCCAGCTCAAGCGCTTCGACATCGATCGTCAGCTCCTGAATACCCCAGTAGTAACTACCAACAGCACCCGTGCGCACATCAACAAGGCGCTCAACAAAACGATCCTGCTGCTGAAAATGCTGAGGACGCAGGAACATTCCTTCCGACCAGATTACCTTGTTCTTTGAAGACATGAGTCATCCTTTCCGTGACTGCACAGATCGTGCAGTGAATTCCGAATTCTGAATAGCGCGACCGTCAGAGCTGTGAAGAGCGATCGCTGCGTAGTTTCTTATGAGGCGTGGCAGCACTGTTGTCTTCTTCTATTTCAACAATGGCAATCTGATTTCCCTCGATACCGACCTGAACCACATTTTCATTGTGTTCGAGTACCGGAATGACCAGTAACGCCTCGGCGTCACGATACTGAATAAACTCAGCCATCAGCCCCAGATACTTAACCTCAGTCGCCAGCTCGATCGTTTCGATGCGCTTCTCACCCGGCGTAAGCTCCTTAAGAACGATCGTATCGATCAGATCTTTGCCCAGACGCGCGGGCGCGCCCTCGTACAAACTCAGGAAATCTTCCCGGCTGAACTGACGGTCATCAGCCAGCTTAAACACATGAATTACGACGGGTGATGGGCGGTCATCAGCATCCGGATTGATCTGTGCGCCTGCCGTAAATTCAATCACTGCACTGGTGTTCATGTTCAGCGCTTTACGCGCCGACTGGCACCCCGACATCATCGTAAGTACCAGCACCAGCGATATCAGGTGCCATCCTTTCTTAAACTGCATTGTCTTTCCCTAAAAGTAATCAGGTTCGGTTAAGAGCCCGTGTATTCTTCAGCTCCGCCAACTGTTTTTCGTAAGCGCGCGCAAATTCTTCACCAAACAACTGGTTATATGTTGTCTCGTAGTCTGACTTCAGTGCTTTGAAATACTGTTCGAAGGCGACCCAGTTTTTCGCATCTTTATTACCTAACAGCGAATCACGGGCATTAATGTGCTGTTTCAGGTTGTCCGGGTCAAAATGTTTAAACATCGTATCGTACGCGGCATGCATCCCCTTCAACACGGCCACCTGATGATCAGACAAGTCGTCAAAACTATCACGAACCGCATCCTGCGGACGCATAAACGCAGACGCATCACGGCTGAACATCATCTTTAACGCGTCTTCGGCGTTAGCAGAAAACTTCAGCGGATTATTATCCACCGTCTGAATCATGGTGTGCTGCACACGAAGTTCGTTCTTGATCGCGGTACGGGCACGTAGCAAATCAATTAAGCGGGTCACCGCTTCATTTACTATCCCCGAGACTTCGGGCATTAACGTATCTAACTGCTCATCCGAAATATTGTTCAGCCCCATCAAGCCTGCGAGCTGGCGAACATCAACACTGGAGGCACCTGAACCCGGCGTAGCCTGACCGGGAGCTGCGGGTGCAGGTGGTGTAGCCGCTGCTGGTTCTGGAATCTGCGACTCCGACACTGGCGGCACCGGCTGCGACTCAGGACGTGACGAAAATGCCGGTGGTGTATTCTGGGGCTTATCTGAAGACGTAGGTATGCCAAACAAACTATCGATATCATCGGCACCGCCAGCGACAGCTTCGGATGCCGCAAACGGATTCTGCTCTGATGCGGTCGACGCTGACGCAAAAGAATCTGAAGAAAACGGGTCTGCGGCTTTCTGCGGCTGAGACTCAAAGGGCTGCTGCACAGGCGCCTCAGGCCGGGGAATTCTCATATTCTGTTGTTCGACCGGAGCGTGATCCGATGCAGATCCGCTTTTCCACCAGTCATCGCCATCATCCCAACCCGAAGACGATGGCGTAGGGGCTGAGAAAGCAGGTTTGTTTAACGCAGCGAGGGGGTCATTGCCCGATGAAGACGATCCAAAAGACGCCCCAAACGATTCCCCAAATAAGGAATCATCCGACGACGATGAACCCCACGGGTCATCTTTAGCTGCCCCCACCGACTGAGACACCACCGCGCCCCAGTCCTGTTCTGGTTGCTTTGGTGTCTGAGCGCCGGGCTCAAGCCAGGAATCCAGCTGACTGGCACTGTTCGCCGATTGCTGCTTCGCCGCTGTAGCCGGATTAAACGTCGTGCGATCCCCCTTATCAAGGAAATCCGCCGACCCTAAATCTGCAGGGATAGCAGGCTCCGCTGGCGGTGCTTTCAGAGTCACCTGCAACTGATATTCACCACAGATTAAAACATCGCCCGCGGCCAGAGGGTGAGGTTTCCCAGGTCCGAGCGGCGCCTGACTGTCATTAACAAATGTGCCGTTGGTGCTGTGATCCAGCAATGAGAAACGACCATCCGCAAACACCACTTCAAGATGGCGGGAAGAAAGAATGCGCTCTGTGTCCGGCAATACCCAATCGTTCGAATCGGCACGACCTACCGAGCCACCCGCACTGCGGAAGACTTTTGTGTGATTGAGCATATTGGCGTGAGGCGGGCATTCGACGACCGTCAGAATCAAGTCCATTTCTTCACCGTAAGGTTCCTGTGTTTCAGCAGCTAAAAGGAAAGTAACCGCAGTGCAGGTGAGCGGTCACAACAGACACCTGTCTTGAGCCGCGCGAGCAAGTCCTATAATATCGGCGCCACTTTCTGAGTTCAAGCAAACGGAAGGTCGGGCCAGCGAGGAACCGGGGCTCGAAAAGGACGAAATACGTCAAGGGTATCGATACGACAGGCTCATTATGACCGATAATAGGGACGACAAGACACGTCTTGTCACCGGTGGAAAATCCACTGGAAACGCCAGCAATTCAGACCGCAAGGCAAGCGGAAAATCTTCCAAAGGCCCCGCAAAAAACGACGACGCTACCGTAATAGCGGGCGGCCCGACGTCGGATAAATCTACACGAAATCCAGACGCCACGTTGGTTACATCTCAGACGCCCCTGTCGACACCGACCAGCAGTCGTACCGGCAACACCACGACAGGCGGAACAACGCCGCGCGTGTCAGCCCTGAACAACAAAGTAATCAAAGGCCGCTTTGAACTGGTTTCTATGCTCGGTGCAGGCGGCATGGGTGCTGTTTATAAAGCACTCGACCGACGTAAAGTTGAAGCCAGTGACTCGGACCCTTATGTGGCCGTTAAACTGCTGAATGACGACTTCCGTCAACACCCTGATGCCTTTATATCGTTGCAACGGGAGTCACGTAAGTCACAGACACTCGCTCACCCGAACATCGTAACCGTATACGATTTTGACCGGGACCGTGACACCGTATTTATGACCATGGAGTTCCTTGAAGGTGCTCCATTGGATGAACTGCTGCGCGAACATCCAAACGGTTTGCCGCCTGAGCAGGCCGAAAGCGCACTGCGTGATATCTCGAACGCACTGATTTACGCGCACTCGCACAATATTATTCATTCCGACTTCAAGCCCGGAAATATTTACGTCACCAAGAATAAAGGCTCGAAAGTATTCGACTTCGGTATTGCCCGCGCCGTATCAGAAGGCAGCGCGGCGCACGGTGCAGGTGAAAAGACCATCTTTGATGCGGGCACCCTGGGAGCACTGACTCCGGCCTATGCCAGCTACGAAATGCTCAAAGGTGCGGAGCCTGCAGAATCCGATGACCTCTATGCCCTGGGCTGCGTCGCCTACGAGCTTTACTCTGGCAAGCACCCATTTAATAAAACACCCGCTGATCAGGCGCTGACTAAAAAGCTGAAGCCTAAACGTATTAAAGGCCTGAGCCGTCGCCAGTGGAATGCTCTGTCAGGGGCATTAGAGCTAAAACGCGAAAATCGCACCCAGACAGTCGATGAATTTTACAAACAGTTCTTCGGAAAAGCGCGCATGCTTATCTGGGCGCTGGCTGCGTCTGTGACTGCATTCATAATTGGTGGCGGCGTTTACTACCAACAGTATCAGGAACAGCTGATCGCGCAGGCGCAATTAAAAGTTCAGCTCGAAGAAGAACTCGCGCAGAAACTTGAAGACTCAGCCATCACCAACCAGACGCAGAAAATTGAACAGCTGGTTCAGATCGCAGCACTTACCCCAAAGTGGGATATGGAGCTACGTCGTGAATTGCTGAGCTATGAAAATCTGGTGTCGAATATCGACGGGCTGAATACTGATGAACTGAACGAAAGTGTTCGTCAGCGTGTTATTTCAGCGTACATAAAAGAAGCGAAGCAGCGCATCGCAGACAACAACCTCGAGAATGTTCTGAGTCTGCTGCAGTACGCCAGTCGCTGGGAAGCTCCCGCAGAGCAGATCGAACTGCTGACCAATCAGGTACTGACCAATCAGGAAGCAGAACGACTGAGACAAGAAAATGAACGTCTCGCCGCTGCGAAAAAAGAAGCCGACCTGCTGCGCCTGGAACAGGAAAAACGGGAGAAAGAACTCGAAGAAGCACGCCAGATCCGTATCCGTCAGGAAGTGGCTGCGCTCGAAAAATCCCTGCGTTGCCCGAACCAGATTGATGTCGCTGGTGACGTCGCCAGTCACCTGAAAGCACTTGAGTCACTGGACCCGGGTCGCTCAGCAGATCTTCGTACTATCGTCGCCAACTCACTGACCAATTGCTTTAACAAACTAGCAGCTGTCAGCCCATTTGCCGCCGATACCATGCTGACCGAAGCCCGTGAGCTACTACCATCACAAGGTCAACTGGACCCACTCGTTGTCGATTACTGCTCACACCTAGAACCAGGTACTGGTGCCAAAGGGCGCCGTTACACCTGTGCAGATCCACTGCCGCGTGACGCACTGGGGCCAACGATGGTGGTAGTGCCTGCTCCGGACGGTGGACGTCCCATCGCCATCAGCCAGTACGAAATCACCTACGACGACGTCGCCGACTACTGCACCGTCTCGCAGCTGTGTGACACCGATAAATACGCACGTAATTTCATGCCTATTCACAATATCAAAGTGGATTTTGCTGAGAATTTTGCCGGTTGGCTGAGTTCCGTTACTGGGCATTATTACCGCCTGCCAACCTATGACGAATGGTTGACGGCAGCGACCGCCGATGGGGCAGCTGAATTTCCGGAGCGTAACTGCTTCCTGAAATACGGAGCTATTGAGAAAGGTCTTGAGCTGCACAAAACCACCAACGGTAAGCAGAACTCCTATGGCCTGGCATCGCATGTAGGTAATGTTCAGGAGTGGGCATACCGCGATAACGAACTGGTTGCTGCCGGTGGCTCAAGACAGACACCTCTGAACGAATGTCGTTACAGCACAGTGACTGCTCACAACGGCACCGCCGACGAATTCACCGGCTTCCGCCTGGTACGTGAATTGGCACGTTAATCCTGCTTAGTTGGCCGCCTGTGGGTTTATGACCCCAAGCGGCCAATCCATCCCGGTCCAGAGCACCAGAAGTACCGTCCAACCAATAAGAAATGCCACACGGTACGGCAGCATCATGCTCATAATGGTGCCGATGCTGTCGTATTCGATCTCACGCAGTACGTTACCGGCGCTGTCGGTGATGATGCGCGGGCTACCGAGCTGGTCGGTGAGAATGTAGTAACGCTGATTGCCTGCATAGTACGAGGTCGGTGTGTTACCTACCGTGTATTCGTAGCTGTGCTTGAGGTTGTTGTTACCGTCGAACGTCGCCAGCAGACGGGTTTTGCTTTCCCAGAGGTATCTTAAACGGCAATGCCTCTAGAATTTGTAGTGAACAAACCCTTCTCCGTCATATGCTCCAAGAATAATTTCTAGAAACTCAAATCCAACTAAGTCATTTACTATGGCACGAGAGAGTATTTCATCATCAATATTATCTTTAAATTTAAAAATAACACAAACAAAGTGCCATGAAACACTCGTCGCCCATATCAACTTTCTGAGATTATCTGTAGAAATACGATCCAAATCACACCAGTGATAGACTTCATTTCCAACACAAATCGTACCTACCTGATCCATTAAATTAGCTTCATCTGGAACAAGCATTACGTCATCAAATAATGCGAATGTGGTGCGACTTGATTGATATTCATTAACCAAATATAGAGGCAGATAATCAGGTGCTTTTCCTGATAAGCCTCCCCTTCCCAACATACTAAAATCGGCTATGTCTAAATTTCTATCAAGGAAAGAATAGCAGGAAATTTTCGGCAACCAGCCTTCTACCCTGTGAAACAAATTCTTGCACAAGGCATTATCGAAATTTAGTACTTCTAGAGCATACTGCTCTGCTAAGCTGCCAAGATCTTTTTTAACTAACATCTATTTACTAGTCGCTTTCCCATCAGGCCCGATTCTCCAACCGGGACCATTACGGTCATTAAAATCCCAATGAGGTCCAATTGGTTCTCCATGACCTAAATCAGGGTGAATGCTTTCAGGTCCATTGGGGTTTTTCCACCCCCCTTTGGGACCACCCACCGGGGGTTGTCCTCTCCAATCCCATTCCGCCCCATCCTGTCCAACAGGAGGTTTTGTGGGATCTCCAAAATCAAAATCCGGTACGTTTCCAGGACACTGTTCACCGCCATCTCCAGCCCCTGCACTTTCGGAATACATCAGCTCACTGAGCCAGTCGCCAAGAGCCGTACCAGCAAGAACACCGGCCGCCGCACCCAGCAATGCTTCCGCTGCGCCACCGAAAGCAGGAAGAGTCCAAACAAACAACCCCTCCGGATCAATCCCATTCACCGGATCCGCCAACACATACCCATACAGGTTCGTGTCACCACCGGCGAATCCAATCGGATCTCTCGCTGTCCAGCGTCCGGTTTCTGGGTCGTAGTCGCGGAAGCCGAATCGGATTAAGCCAGTATGCTGGTCAACCAGCCCACCTGCAAACCCAAACGGCAGCTCTTGCGCTGGGTTACTGTCGGCGATGATGTTGCCGTAGCTGTCGTATTCGATCTCACGCAGTACGTTACCGGCGCTGTCGGTGATGATGCGCGGGCTGCCTAGCTGATCGGTAAGGATGTAGTAACGTTGATTACCCACATAGTACGAGGTCGGTGTATTACCTACCGAGTATTCGTAGCTGTGCTTCAGGTTGTTGTTACCGTCGAACGTAGCTAGCAGGCGGGTTTTGTTTTCCCAGAGGTATTTTTCAGTGATTACGCCGCCGACCAGTTTGGCAACGCGGTTACCAAAGGCGTTGTGGCGATAGGTAACCGTGTGCTCTGGTGTCGTGACGCTCAGTAAGCGGCCATCACTGCTGTAGTCGTAGGTGGTGATGACTGGGTCGCCATCAACAACATTACGCGTACGGGTAGCCAGACGTCCGTTGGCGTCGTAGCCATAGCTGGCGTTGCTGTTGGCTTCGAGCTGGTCATCGTCGTTATAGGTGGATGTACCTGCAAGACCTGCGCGGGTACTGCTGTATACCGAACGATTGCCGTTGCTGTCGTAGTCGTACTCTTCAATCACGACGTTGTTGAGTTTCACCTGCTCCAGACGGTTACGGTTGTCGTAGAAATACTGGTAACTGTCGGTGCGGGTGCCTGATGGCGTGTCCACCACGTCGGTACGGGTTTTGATCTGCCCTGCCAGGTTGTGGGTGAAACTGGTGGTAATACTGGTATCACCTATCGCCTGGCTTATGGAATCGACATCACCGTAGCCGTTGTAAGTGTAAGCACGATTAAGGTTACTGTTATACACCCGACGCGGCATACCATGAGACTCAAAGCGATCAATGGTGTAGCCATGAATACTGGTCAGCAGGCCGTCGTTGTCGTAGCCAACCGGCGTTGCAATACCCGGGTAGGTCATCTCATCGACCATGAAGTCGTTGTTGTACCCGTAGGAGATGCTCTGGTTAAGTTCGCCACTGTAGGTGATGCTGGTCACCAGCTCTCCATCGTAGTCGTAGTTGAGCTTCTCGCTGCCGGTGACGATTTCATCTATGGTGCTACCACAGGTGTAGGTATAGGTCGTTGTGCGCTCTGGCGTGACCGTGCTGTCGAGCTTGCCACCAATGTAGTTGTTGGTGATGAACTCGCCTGACGGCAACTCAATATCAGTCACACGACGATCTTCATCGTAGTAGTACTTAGTACGGGCACCGAGTGGTGTTTCCTGGTAGTCGGTATTGTTCACACCATTAACAGGCGAGTCATGCGCCTGCAGGACCGGCACTGTCGTTGAGGTGAGATTACCGTTGGCATCACGACCAAACTCGGTGTAGAACTCATCGTCGTAGGTAATGCGCGTGAGGTTACCCTTGATGTCGTAATCATAGGTAGTGACCTGATTCAGCGCATTGGTAACGGTTTTCACTTTACCGGTGACTGGGTCATAGGTGTACCCGGTGATTCGTGAACCGGTCTGTACACTCTCCAGGCGGCCACGAGCATCGTAGGAGAAGTCGGTTGCGTTCAGGCCGGAGCTCTCGATGCGATCCGTCTGCATATTCTGCGGGTCGAAGGTAATGATGGTCGTTCGCCCTTCTGGGCTCGCGATGGATTCAATACCCGTTTCGGCATTGAAATTAACCGTGGTTACCTTGCCGTTCGTCGCCGTGGTTTCGGTGTAGGTTGAGAAATCAGCACCCTCGTTGCCATAAGTTTTTGTAATCAGAGTTTCTGATGTTAAGCCTGAAGGCATTACCGTCGTGAATTTAGACGGAATCTCTCGTTTCGTACGAGGGTCAATGACACGTTCAATACTTGACGTCACGCCACAGCTGGCAACAGATTCGTTCAGCTTATCGCTTGATCGGGTTGTCACTGACAAACGCCCATCTTTGGCCGTTGTGGTTTCACGCACGCTGCCGTTGGTCAGAGTTTCGTAGAGTGTTTCGAACGACTGCCCTGCCTCGGTTGTGAAACCGAAAAGGCGGCTGCCGTAACTCGTTGAGTTATCGTAGATGTTCCAGAGGCCACTTTCGGTGTCTGAGACCTGATGAACTCGACCATGTAAATCAAAATAGTGATAGAAGGTATTGCCGTTAGGTTCGACTTTTACTTCCAGCAGCCCATTCACATAACCAAAGTCGTACATAGATCCATCAGGGTAGGCAACCCCCTGAAGCAAATTCTGCTGATCGATATCAAGCGTTGTACGTTGACCATTTTTACCGACTATCGTTCTGAGCTCTCCACCTGAGTATTCAAACGAGATGCGCTCACCGAATTGATCAATAATCGCGCCCAACTGGCCATCCTCGTTGTACTCGAAGGTTTTGAGTTCTTTGACTGTGTCCATGTCGATAGTGGCAATATGACGGCCGGAACGATCAAAACGGTACGGAGAACGTATCACACGCTCGTCATCGCGTACGCAACGGACGTATTGTTGCTGTACCTTCCATTGATGGCGTGATGCGAAACCATAGTGCTCTACGATCCATGCGCGATCCGGCGATGCAAAACTGGTCGTCGAGCTCCAGAATGCTCTTTGCTTATCATCATCCACATGCCATAAACCATCGTCACTGAATATGTCGTAGGTGTAATTCTGAAATGCATTACTACGACTCGCTATGAGAAGTTCATTCGCATTAGGTAAACGCCAGTCTGAATATCCTGCGTGGTTTGAAGACTCACAATAATTAATCGCGCCTTCCCAGTCAGTGGTGTAATTGAGGCTGCTATACGTATCCTGCCACATGAGACCATTTTCTGAATCTGCAACAGTGGATTCTACATCGTCACGCACAAATGACTCGCTCTCAACAGGATCTCTGAACTCTCCTTTAACGCATAAAAGTTCATAACTTGAGAAATAAAAATGGGTTGACGTAGTAACCGTACGCCCCGTTAAGAATACCATGTGCTGGCCTACAGAAGATTTAGACGCCGTATAATTAACTTCTTTTGCAGTAGGCACACGCCAGGATGAACCTGTTTCGAGACTTAATGTAGTGCAATGCGCCTCTGCAGCGGCCTTACTAAGGACAAAAATATTCGAATGCTCGGCTTCCCATGTCAGTCCGGTATTATGGTCTGAAACTGTGCCATCTGAATTGATTGAATAAGACAGCGGGATTCCATTTTCACCATAATAGGCATCATCACCTTGGTAATAACTCTCTATCGCACCAGTATTGGTAATATTACCTTGAGGAGCGATTTCGTCCAGGTCACCGCTTCCCAGATATATTTTGTTTCCCTCCACCAAACTATGGTGCGAAGACACAGACCAACCGTCGGCTATTTGATTCAAGTATGAGTTCACAAAACTCACTGGTCGAACTATCCACTCTGTCGTTGGCTCTCGGCTGTCGACTGCCGTCTCAGAAGTTGAATCCTGATTCCAGTTTTCTCCCTCGAACGATCCTGTATCATTTACGTTTCCTGGAGTCGTATACACAGAATCAACTTTATAGCCAATGGCAATAGAACCTTTGATTAGACCTTGCGGACGCTCTCCAAGTACATTTATGCCATCCCAGTAGAATGTAACACTTGCGTTCCGACGGGCTGAGACCTCTTTAACGAAACGCTTACCAGCGACATTCAAGTGAACTTCAATTGATTGTAATTCAGAAGGAATAGTTCCTTCGGTTAGCCTCACATTCACTTCATGCTGATAAGCACTAGCTCTACGGCTGGAGTAATGAAGCGTAAAGTCAGTACCTGGTACAGGTATGTCTTCATGAAACACCTGATCATTTGGCTGAAAATATGATCCCGATGCCTGTTTAGCCTTACATTCTTGTATTTCCTTACCGTCTTTATGATCTAAAGCGCTTTGTAGAAGATTTTTAGTATCCGGGGCCATATTCAGTTGATCGAAATTGTAATCTACCGAAGAAAAGTGATCGAACCTGCCCCACCAAACCGTATGACCATCTGGATAGCTTTCCAAACCGACAGACTCATCCAGGATGTTGCCATTACCGGTCAGGTCGTCTGCGATACCATCGTCATTAAAATCAAGGCCGTCGGAGATACCATCACCATTTGTATCAATAACTCGTGCAACGACACCGTTCTGAGATGGCTTCCACTCAACATCATAAATATCGTAATAGCCGATAGGTACGATTTCACCGACATTAAAACCGAGGAAGTTATCCACCATCATCACCACACCGCCATCGAACTGCACGGTGTCACCCATCGCAGTGCCCTCTACGTGTAAATCGGTACAGTAAGTGAAGCCGGAGCTCTCGGGCAGTACACCCGGCATGGCTCTTACGTCAGTATATTCTGTTGATGTCAGTCTGAAGTCGGTTATTTCCCGGGTGTATCCGTCAGCGCCCAGAATCGTTGCCGAATTAATGCCATTAAACACCACAGTAGATGAACGCGAGCCAAATTCATCAGTAATGACTGTTGAGCGATGTACTACAGGCTCAGCGCCAAGCTTAACGTCAGTAACAACCTTATCCCGCTCAAGAAGCATCACATCATCAAGGGTTTGCCATGTGCCTGATGATCCAATCACCTCCCGCTGTGCTCCGGTATAGCCAAACAATTCAAACTGAATTGCTTGTTGACCAGAAGGTGCAGAAATGAAGTATCGACCATTAAAGTCCGTTTCAACAGAACCAAACTCTGGATGATGCGTAAATCTAACGTCAGCACCTTGAATTGGATCCTCGTTGCCATCAATTACAATACCTGTGTATACCGTTAAAGCATTCGGATCGTAATTACGATAGGTTGCATTATCTGGAATAAACTCAGCATCAACGCCAAGAGTATCTGTCTGATCTGGTAATTGGGAGCCTTCTGCATAAATAGTTACCTTCAACGGATTAGAAACCACTCCGTTGTGTTCTACACGTAAATTAACCGTCCCAGGAATCAAAGCAGTGAACACAGCCCCACTGGATGACAGATGTGACAGAACATCAGGTGATGCCAGTCGCACGTCATCCGAGATATCTATCGTGGTGCCGTCATTCAGTTTCGCAACAACTTCAAGCTCGAATGAATCCCCTTCATATATCGTGACAGGATTATTTCGAATATATATGGAAGTGACATTATCAATAGGAGTCGACAATGCTATCGTTTCCTGATTTTTACACCCTTCGATTGCGACAATCTGAGGTCTGATGATTTCATCTTCACTCCATGATGAGTCCGGGTCAATAAAGTTGTACACATATACATACGATAAATCACGACCATCCAAGCTATAAGGTGCCACGGATAAACCCACACCAATCAATCCTTCTCCTGAAGAGAGAAGACTATCGTTACTCAAGGTTGTTATTAGTTTATTGTCACGATGGCCCCATGGTTTACCAGAGTATACGTCTTTGTCCTTATATATAAACCCATAAACCATATATGCTACAGAAGAAGATACATGAGATTCTCCAGCTGCTATGTTTTCCCCTGCGCTCATGCGACCAGAAAGCTGCGGATCGGAATCCATACGCTCCTGAGGCGTACGCCCGTCCGATGTATGACTAAATGGCGCATCATTACTCGTCATGTAGTCAGCATATTCCTGAGCGACTCGCTCAACTGCTGAGCTTATCCCTTCTAAAGGCAGAAGTCCTCGAGCTGCCCTCTCCGAGTTAACAAGGAACAGGGTCTGTTCAGAAGAACTCAATGAATCCCATTCATTCTGGGACGGCATCATAAGATATGAATTGACCGTTGGATCCAGCATTCTGGCGTAATTAAAAGACCTTTCGATATCTCCAACGTCTGTATAACCGTTAGCGATCCAATTTATATTATCTTCTGGGTAACTCTCTACGTATCGCTCTTGATCTAAGGGAACGTCACACTCTTGTAGCGAATATAGTTCAGCACTATCACGGTCCGAATAAACCATTACGGTATCCCAAGAGACATTCCCATCTTCATCTGTAACGAAGAGAGTATATTCGACACTTGCATCAGCTATAGCTGTATAAAATACTTCCGATTCTGATTCTGTAATTCCTGCTCGAGACCATGCATAACTCAGTAAGCCACCGTCTTCATCATAGCTACCAGAAGCATCCAATGCGAAGTTAGAGTATGGAGTGACATATAAATCAGCACCCGCATCTGCCACGGGCAAGCCAAGCACCACATTAACTATGACACTATCGACTGCAATTACTCCGTATTCATCTTCGACTTCCAGAGTAAAAATATATTCACCAATGTTGGAAAATGAATAACTAAGAACTTCTTCATTACCGACCTGCTCTGTACCAAGGTACCACCGGTATTCAGATATCAGACCTACATGACTATAACTCTCGCGAGCGTCCAGCAAGAAATCCTTCGACTTAAATGCGTCTATATCTTGACCTGCATTAGCAACAATGTTCTCTTCAGGTCTGATAACAGAAACGACTATACTGTCTCTAGAAACATAACCATCCTGATCTTCCACCAACAACTCAAATACATGCTCTCCAACCGTTTCTGGCACGTACTCCAAGTACTCTGCAGACGAATACTCGATACCATCATGGCTCCAATTGAAAGTAAGAGAGCTCTCTGTCGGGGAGTAGCTGTTAGTTGCATCTAATACTACGGCCTGATCGACAAAAGTGGCAATATCCTCACCGGCGTCAGCTACTGGGAGTAAATTCTGATCCGATGGTGATACATATATACTGCGAGAGTACTCCGATGAAACTCCAATTGAATCCGTAACAACCAGATTTAATTCATACGTCCCCTCAGCGTCAAAAATTATATTAATTCTATTAGACACACCTTGATCTAGCGTATTTCCACCTTTAGTTAAAGTCCAATCAAAAGAGGATCCTTCGATTTCTTGGAAGGTGTCATCGATAGCTGAGTAAATAACATTCTTTGAGGTCCCGACTTCAAATGGTCCTGAGATAATAGCATCTGGCTTTCGATACGATCGAACACATCTTATGAGATTTTCTTTACTCAAACCATCCCAATCAAAGCCAAGAGAACCAACAGGATTTACTACGACCTGTACCAAACCATCAGTTCCAGGGCTTCTAGTAGAAGACCAATACGTATAGGCGGAACTACCAAATTCAATATCATAATTCAGCCTGGAACTAGGACCTCTTACAAATGAGATCAACTCTTTATAATTTGGGGCTCGCCAATCTTCATAGCCTCCAGTAGTTGCAGTCTCACAATAATTTAGAGCAGATTTATAATTACGTGCGATCTCTGTATTATCACTAACATCCTGCCACATTAATTCAGAAAACACATCTACAACGACACTTTCTTGAAATATGGGCTTTTCATAACTCGGGAAGTTCTTTATCTCACCGGCAACACATCGCGCGTGAGTTTTTTCATCTGCATCGAGTAAATCCATACGCCCAGAGGTAAAGCTTATCGCTATATCACCAGTAAAATACCTACCATCAGTTCTTACAGAGTTTGGTCGATACATGAAGTTTTCATTAAGCAACAGCGTTCTTTCAGTGGATGGATACTCCGGGCTAGCTTCGCCGAAATCGAGAATATCTAGCAATTCATAAATAGTAGGTTCGCGCCAGGTATCAATCCCCGCAGCAGAAAGATTTCTACAATAACTTTGAGAGTGACTTGCGCTAAATATTCGATCCTGATTTCTTATATCGTCATGCCAAAGCAAACCGGTATTAACGTCGTAGATTACATCCATCCCTTCTGGGCGATGGTAATTTAATGGTGTACCGGCCCTGTAGTAACCGTCATCACCAATATCGTCAGATTTCATTGTTCCTGTCTGCAATGTCGGAATACTAGAGTACACCCTCTTCGAGCCAGGCAAGGAAGTACTATCCGTCGAGTCGGAATCCATCGTCAGTTCAAACTCGTTTGAGTAACCATCGCCATCTGAGTCCGGATCTAAATGATCAGGAATTAAATCTCGATCAAGATCCTTACTCCATTGAGCATCCCAAGGCATTTCATCTTCCGCATTTACAACACCGTCCCCATCAATGTCTTCATCGACGTTATTTCCAATGCCGTCTCCATCCATATCCGAATGATCTCGGGCGTCTCTAGGAAGAATATCGACATCATTCGCATATTCATCGCCATCGACATCGTCATCTTGGTCGTCGACAATAAAATCACCATCGAGGTCTGGTGGAGTCGAGGTGAGGTCAACTGGTGATGCACCATATTCATATTCAATTGCGTTTGAGTAACCGTCACCATCTATATCCGGGTCTGAATTGTCGCCGATACCATCACCGTCCATATCTGCCCAGTCACTGGCATCGTACGGAAATGCATCAACCTCATTCAAGAATCCATCATTATCTATATCTTCATCTGTGCCGTCACCGATACCATCACCGTCGGTATCACTGGTCTCTGAAGGGTCTTCCGGGAAATCATCTAAAGCGTCATTAACACCATCACCATCGGTATCTCGTTGTGATGGGCCGCAACCAACAGAATTAATATCAAGTCGTTCTTCGTATGACGTATCGGGACACTCATCTTCATTATCAGGAACACCGTCGTTATCGTAATCCCCACATCCAAATTCGTTTACAGGCTGACCTGGCTCAGTTCCCAAACAAATATCGTTCTGATCATTTACACCATCAAAGTCGAGATCATCGGGAGTAGGATACGGACGAAGCAGATCAAATATGCTTATTTGCTCTTGTGGTGCTGCCACTCCAAATAATGAAAAAACCTGCTCCGCTGTTACTGTACCTTGCTGAGTTACGAACTCACTAATTGTATTAGCGTATTTAAAAAAACCGTAGATGGTAAATATTTCACCCGAGCTATTAATAGTTACCGTTAGGTCATCAGATGCACTATTACGTCTAAACGAGAGATCTCCGCCATTAGCAGCTTGAGATATACCGATTTTATTATCACCTTCTGTGTCGAAAATTATATACTCCCCTGCTTGCTCTAGTGAAAAGTATACATCGTCACCGTGTCCTCCGATGAAAAAATGTTCTCCCTCACCAAGGTATGCCGTATCATTATTCAATCCGAATAAAACAATCGTATTCGATTCCATCGGTGGAAATATATCTCTCGATTTAGTACCAAGAATAACCGTTTCCCCCACCTTCGCCAGTGTAGGCTCCGATATTCCAAATGCAGAATAAATCTGAGACGCGCTCACAGATTGACCATCAGAAAATTCAAAGCGAGCTACAGTATTACTGACAGTAAAGAATTCCTTAACCGTAACATCGCCCTGTTCCTTGTAATTAATATATAAATCAACGCCGTTACTGGACAAGTTATAAGCAACATCATTACGACTGACGGAACTATCAAATATAACTTTGTTGGTTCCCTGGTAGTCGTAAATTACTGTGCTTCCACTTGTACTGGTAAGTAAGTATTCATCGCTGCCCTCTCCGCCAAGCAGAATGTCTCCACCCTCAGCATGGAAACGATCATTCCCTTCCACACCAACCAGGAAATCTTTAAAGGCCGTACCAAATAATTCGTCATCACCGGATAGTTGATCAGGAGTAGTGAACGGAGGAGGGCACCCCTCTACATCGACTATACCCTCTGTTAACTCAATACACCGGTCATTGACGTCCTCTACGCCATCGCCGTCCCGATCTGTGTCTGCGTTGTCACCTATACCATCGCCGTCAAGGTCGGAATGTTCGCTCGCATCATATGGAAATGCATCATTCGCATTCAGGAAGCCGTCATCATCGATATCTTCATCTGAATTGTCGCCGGTACCATCCTGGTCCGTATCAAGCCACTCAGAGGGGTCTGACGGAAATTCATCTATCGCATTGCCGAACCCATCGCCATCAACATCAGGATCATCAACATCTGCAATACCGTCACCGTCGAGATCATTTGCTCGTTCACTGTCGTACGGAAATGCGTCGTCGGAATTAAGTACACCATCGCCGTCGATATCCGGATCGGAATTATCACCGATTCCATCTAGATCAAGATCACTAGATTCTGAAGGGTCATAAGGGAATACATCATCATCATTGGCGATACCGTCACCATCAATATCAGTATCCACTACATCCGGCACGCCATCGGAATCCATATCCTGAGGAACATCACCTGGATCTAATGGGTCGGTGCCGGCTTCTAGCTCCAGCTCGTTAGAATAACCGTCACCATCAATATCTGAGTCAGAGTTATCACCTACGCCATCGCCGTCTGAATCAAGCCATTCGAGAGGATCAAACGGGAATTCATCCATCTCATTCCCGAAACCATCGTTATCTATATCGGGATCTGAATTATCTCCAAGCCCATCATTGTCGGTATCTGCCCACTCTTGCGGGTTGTTGGGAAATGCATCCTGCTGATTCTCTACTCCATCGCCATCCCGATCGGAATCCGAGTTGTCACCAACACCGTCGGAGTCGAGATCATGAGTTTCTGTAGCATCATAAGGAAACGCATCATCACCATTCAGGACCCCATCACCATCAATATCACTATCAGAGTTATCACCTATACCATCGCCGTCAGTATCCGATGACTCAGCGGCACTATCAGGGAATACATCATCAATATTGGGCACACCATCACCGTCTCTGTCGGGGTCTGAATTGTCACCGATTCCGTCTCCGTCCAGATCAGATACTTCGTTGGGGTTCTCTGGAAATGCATCTGAATCATTCCCAACACCATCGCCATCAATATCTTCATCACTATTGTCACCAACAC
This sequence comes from Thalassolituus sp. UBA3500, assembly GCF_002377545.1. Classification (NCBI taxonomy): domain Bacteria; kingdom Pseudomonadati; phylum Pseudomonadota; class Gammaproteobacteria; order Oceanospirillales; family Oceanospirillaceae; genus Thalassolituus; species Thalassolituus sp. UBA3500. Next base: position 36,224 of record NZ_DFQB01000045.1, read on the forward strand.
CATCTGCGTCCAGGTCAGACCACTCGGCTGGATCCATAGGAAATGCGTCGATAACGTTATCTACGTTATCCCCATCCACATCAGGGTCGCTGTTGTCTCCGATTCCATCTCCGTCAAAATCACTGTTTTCAGATGGATCATTTGGAAAGACATCAAGAGAATTAGCTACACCATCACCATCCCTATCAGTATCAGCATTATCACCAATGCCATCCGCATCAAGGTCACTCCACTCAGTACTGTCCTCGGGAAATACATCTTCAGCATCGTTTACACCGTCATTATCAGAGTCCAACTGCCATAAAGAGCATCCATCGGTATCAACAGTGCGTCCAGCCTGAGTGGAGGGGCATAAATCTTCGGTATCGGGAACACCATCAGCATCACCATCGGATGGAGGCTGACTGAATGCATTTATTTCAAGCGAAACGAGAAGTAGAAGTGAAGATATAGCCGAAACGGATGCGCGTAGCGTCATCATGGAGTCCTTTCCCAATGTATACTTTTGTAATTACGCAGGGACAATACAGGGATTCAAGTAATTATCAAGTTATTAATATATTACTCACTACAAACAGATCACTTCCCCCCTCAATCGCTCATATCGACATCTATGCCACCCCAAGCGGCCAATCCATCCCTACCCAGAGCACCAGCAGTGCTGTCCAACCAATAAGAAATGCCACACTGTACGGCAGCATCATACTCATGATGGTCCCGATGCCGATGTCTTTGCGATATTGCTGCGCAAACGCTAGTACCACACCAAAATATGGCATAAGCGGTGTAATAATATTCGTGCTGCTGTCACCAATTCGGAAAGCTACCTGAGTAATTTCTGGTGCAATCCCCACCAGCATTAGCATAGGAATAAACACTGGTGCGAGAAGCGCCCACTTAGCACCGCCACTTCCAACAAATAAATTAATGGTCGCTGCGATAAGAATAAAAGCCACCAACATTAAAGGAGCGGGAGCATTCAGTTGCGTCAGCAGCTCTGCGCCATGAATGGCGAGAATAATCCCCAGATTACTCCACGCGAAGTAGGCAACAAACTGCGCAGCAAAGAACATCAATACAAGGTAACCGGCCATGGTCGCCATACTGGCTTCCATGGCTTCAACCAGCTTATGTGACTGACGCCAGGTTCCGCTGAAGCGACCATAGATATACCCACATAAAAGCGCATAGATCGAGATAACAACCACAATGCCTTTCATAAATGGCGAAGAAATAATGGCCATTCCCTGACGTAACCAGGCATGCTCTCCGGCCAACCCACTGGCACAGATCACCGCAAATATCAGGGTAAAAAGCGCAACGGCTTTCAGTCCGCGACTCTGATTAAATTCTTCCTGCTGCTCGTTACCTTTTTTGATAACCGCCTTTTCTTGCGGCTTCTCTTTTGCAGCAGCTTTGTCGTCATCTTCAATCTCTATTGAGACCAGTCGAGGTTCGACCCAACGTGCTGTTACCAGAGTGGCCAACGCACTAACGAGAAAAACAGAAGTAACCATAAACCAATAATTAGCGGCGATATTTACCTCACCGCCGGGGTCAACCAGCCTCACTGCTTCGGTGCTGATACCGGCTAATACCGCATCAAATGGCCCGAGCAACAGGTTTGCACTGTAGCCACCAGAGACTCCCGCAAAGGCTGCTGCAATGCCTGCCAGCGGATGGCGACCTGCACTTTTAAATACCAGCGCAGCCAGCGGAATCAGGACGACATAACCTGCGTCAGCGGCGAGGCTCGACATCACCCCAGCGAAAACCACCAGAAATGTCAGCAAGTTTCCGCGTGCTCCGCGCACTATGGATGACAGTAGAACAGCAATAAGACCGCTGCGCTCGGCGACGCCTAAGCCCAACATGGCAATCAGAACGGTTCCTACGGGAGCGAACCCGGTAAAATTGGAGACCGTTTGGGTCAGTATCTTCGCCGCCCCTTCAGCAGAGAGCAGGTTCATTGCTGTAAGCTGCTCACCATTAACAGGGTGTATGGCTGAGAGCCCGAGTGCAGATGCCAGCCCCGAGATGAGCAGCACTAACCCGCACAGCCAGATAAATAGCAGCGTCGGATGAGGCAGACGATTCCCTGCATGTTCAATACGGGAGAGAAGACGTTCAGTAACAGAAGTCATAGGCGTTTCCGGTGACAGATGTCATCAGAATGCCTGAATATCAGCGGGGTTCAAGTGACAGGGAGTGAGTGTAAAGTTTAAAGGCACTGCCGGAATACTCCGGCAATGCCAAAGGGCTGTCAGACCAGCCCCATCTCGTTCAGCATCACATCATAGCCTTCCTGATAGTTGCTGAATTTAAACTCGTAGCCCAGTTCGCGCAGTCGTTTGTTAGAACAACGACGATTAGCACGGCGTGATACTTCCCCCACATCGCTGTCTGGGTCAACTTCACCGATACGATCCTTCATCCATTCGAGGACATCGAACAGAGTGGCCGGCTCGTTATCAGTGGCGAGATAGCAGTCGTCCAATGACTCACCGTTTAACGCACGGTTAATCAGAAACTTCAGCGCTCCAAGACAATCATCACGATGAATACGATTCGTCCATACGGCAGGCTCTGGGTCACAGTAGCCACCCTGACGGGCTTGCTGAATCATGCGTTCACGACCCGGACCATAAATACCGGTAAAACGCACAACAGTGCCATCGAACGCCGAATCAAGAAGTACTTTCTCTGCTGCCAGCATTTCTTTACCGGCAAAGCTTGATGGTGTGGTTTCAGAACTTTCATCCACCCACTCACCATCCATCTGGTGGTATACCGACGAGCTGGAAACAAAGAAAACACGCTTAGGTGGCTGCCCTTTCAGCTTTTTGAGTATGTTCTTCAGGCCTTTCACATAGTACGCGTGATAACCTTCTTTCGAAAAAACCGGCGCTGCTACGCTGTATACGACAATATCAATGTTGTCTGGCAGGTCGGTCAGGGTGCTGGCATCTGACACGTCAGCACTGATCACATTAACCCCTTCACCAACAGGCTTGTCCGAACGGCGGACGCCTGTCACGTCATGCCCTTCCCGGGCGAGGTCCTGTGCCAGATGGCCGCCGATGTCTCCGGTGCCCACAACCAAAATAGAAGCCATGCCTTTCCTCCGCTATTTCAGGCATTTTGTACCGCATCTTGGCGGTACCTTACGTTTTATTTTGTTACGGTCTTTCGCTGACGCAATGGATAGGTAGAATAAATCAGATAAGCCACCTTCATTCAAGGTAACAATCATGACCCTAACCGAACTCCGCTATATCGTCACTGTTGCACAGGAACGACATTTTGGCCGAGCCGCTGAAAAATGTTACGTCAGCCAACCGACGCTCAGCGTAGCGATAAAGAAGCTGGAAAGCGAGTTAGAGGTCGCTATTTTTGAGCGCAGCAAGAACTCTGTCACCGTAACCCCGTTAGGTGAGCGCATTGTGGCCCAGGCGCAACGCGTTTTAGAAGAGTCCCGAGCTATTAAAGATATCGCCAGCTCGGGCAAGAACCAGTTATCTACGCCTTTGCGTCTGGGGGCTATTTTCACTATCGGTCCTTATCTGTTTCCTCATCTTGTTCCACAGATTCACAGCGCCGCACCGGGCATGCCGCTGTACCTTGAAGAAAACTACACCGGAGTATTACGCAAGCAGCTCAGGGAAGGCGAATTGGATGCCATTGTGATCGCGCTGCCATTTACCGAACCCGACGTTGTGACTCGCCCTCTCTATAAAGAGAAGTTTGTGGTCGTGATGCCAAAAGAGCATGAGCTGACGAAACAGAAAGACATCGATCCCGAACAACTCATTGACCTCGACCTACTGATGCTGGGCGAAGGTCACTGCTTCCGGGATCAGGTGTTTGAGCACTGCCCGGCTCTGCACCGTAAACAGCACAGTCGTGTTGGCAGTGTTCTCGAGGGCAGTTCGCTCGAGACTCTGAAACATATGGTCGCCACTGGTCTTGGTGTGACTGTGCTTCCTGAATCCGCCCTCGGGAATATGGACGAAAATCTGCTGGCCACGCGTCCGTTCCGTGAGCCGGCGCCGTTTCGGACGGTGGCCCTTGCCTGGCGAGCCAGTTTCCCTCGAGGCAATGCCATCGACCTGTTGATCGAAAACGCCCAGCTGTGCTGGTCAAAGAAGTAAGCTGATGGCGAACTCCGGTAAGCTAACGGATCTGAAAGGCGTAGGGCCAAAACTGGCAGAGCAGCTGGGTAAACTGAATATCCACTCTCTCACTGACCTCGCCTTTCACCTGCCTTTCCGCTACGAAGACCGGAGTAAAATCACCCCCATTGCTGGCCTGATGCCTATGCGGCCCGCGGTTATTCAGGGAGAGGTGAAGGGCTCGAGCGTGGTGTTTGGCAAGCGTCGCAGCCTGCTGGTTAAGCTTCAGGATCAGAGTGGACTGATCAATCTGCGCTTTTTTCATTTTAATGCGGCGCAGAAAAATCAGATGAGCAAAGGCACCCTGTTGCGCTGCTATGGCGAGCCCCGTCGAGGAGCCAGCGGGCTTGAGCTGTACCATCCTGAATACCAGCGCATCGAAGACGGTCTGGATACGCCGCTGGAGGCTTCGCTTACACCCATTTACCCAGCGACTGATGGCATTACCCAGCAACGGCTGCGACTGCTTCACGAGCAGATGGTTGAGCTACTAAGGCAGGATGAGGTCGCGCTACCAGACCTGCTCCCTGAGCAGTGGTGTGCGCAATGGCGCCTGCCGGGCCTGCGAGAAGCGCTGCTGTTTCTTCACCACCCGCCCTCAGACACTGACCTGTTGCAACTGGAGTCAGGGAGTCACCCGGCACATAAGCGATTGATTCTTGAGGAGCTGCTGGCGCACCAGTTATCCCTGTTTAAATTACGCGCTCAGGTTCAGGCCGACAAAGCGCCTGCCATCCTGACTGACCACACGCTGCGAAACGCGCTACTGGAGAAGCTGCCGTTTACTCCAACCGGTGCCCAGCAACGCGTCACCGATGAAATCACTGAAGACCTCAAGCAACCCTATCCGATGCTGCGCCTGGTCCAGGGCGATGTTGGTTCTGGTAAAACCTTAGTTGCGGCACTCGCTGCCTGTGATCTGCTTCAACAAGGTTATCAGGTTGCGTTAATGGCACCGACCGAGATTCTTGCCGAGCAACACCTGCGTAATCTCGCCGGATGGTTCGAACCTCTGGGTGTTCGTATGGGTTGGCTTGCCGGCAAAGTTAAAGGAAAAGCCCGGGAGAAGTCGCTGTATGAAATCGCCGCTGGCGAAGCGCAACTGGTTGTCGGTACGCATGCCCTGTTTCAAGAAGACGTACACTTCTCGAAGCTCGGTCTGGTCATCATTGATGAGCAACACCGCTTTGGTGTTCATCAGCGCCTATCATTAAAAGAGAAAGGCGAGCGCGCCGGGCTGGCGCCGCATCAGCTGATCATGACCGCCACACCTATTCCGCGAACTCTGGCCATGAGTGCGTACGCCGATCTCGATACTTCGGTCATAGACGAACTGCCTCCGGGGCGCAGCCCCATTACTACGGTTGCGATCAGTGATCAAAGGCGTCCGGAAATTATTCAGCGCGTACAGGAAGCATGCGCACAAGGGGCGCAGGCTTATTGGGTCTGTACCCTGATTGAAGAAAGCGAAGCCCTGCAATGTCAGGCCGCAGAGAACACGTTCGAGGAGCTTCAGAAAGCGCTTCCGGGGCTGCGCGTAGGTCTGGTTCACGGACGTATGAAGGCCGCTGATAAAGCAGACATCATGGCTGCCTTTAAAGATCATCAGCTGGATCTACTGGTCGCAACCACGGTTATCGAAGTCGGCGTTGATGTCCCGAATTCAAGCCTGATGATTATTGAAAACCCGGAGCGCCTGGGGCTGGCTCAACTGCATCAGCTACGTGGGCGCGTCGGCCGGGGCAGCGCGAAAAGCCATTGCGTACTGCTCTACAAGTCACCACTGTCGTTCACCAGTAAGCAACGCCTGCAAGTGATGCGCGATAGCCAGGATGGCTTCTATATTGCCGAGAAGGATCTTGAGATACGCGGCCCCGGAGAGCTATTGGGCACCCGCCAGACCGGACTGCAAATGCTCAGGATTGCCGACCTGCAACGCGATGCTGGGCTTCTTCCACAAGTGCAGGAAATGGCTAACGACCTCTGGTATCAGCACCCAGCCACCGTTGAACCCCTGATCAAACGCTGGCTGGGGAACGCCGAGCGTTTCGCCAACGTCTGACTCTGGCAAAGAAATATCGGCCAATTTAGTCCCGATCGACCACATTTTTCTGGATCTCTACTATATTTTCTGAAAGAACCAATTCCGGGGCGTAAACATGTCAGCCATTCCAGCCGTCGTACAGAAAATCCTTGAAGACTGGCGAATCCCCTACTCCGCCGCTGATGACAAGGAGTTGTTTGAAATCATGCAAAGTAATCCGCCTGCATCCTACTCTTCCAAGGTTGCTTATAACGTTTTCCTGAAAGATGAGCTGGGGCAAGTGCAGGTTCTGGTACCGGGCGACCGGATGCTTGATCTCACCCAGTTATCACATGCCTTTGGCAGGCAGTTCACGGCCCTGTCGGTAGACGAGCTGGATCTGCTTAAGGCACGCTACAAGATTGATCAGTTTCCGGCGATCCCACAGATCACCGAAATGGAGACCATGATTGATCAGGCACTGCTGCGAGAGCAGGAGCTGTTTGTTTATTCAGGCGAGGAAGGTAAAAACTGGATCAAAATTCCGATGTCGGAATTTCGTGCCCTGACCACCAGTTCGCACGTTGGCAACTACAGCACGCCTCTGCGCCCCGACCAGCCGGAGCAAGGCAGCGATCAGGATCTTGATGACGTACACTCAGCCATTCGTCAGTTCACGCCCCTACGAATCAAGCAACGCCTTGAAGAAACTCTCGACTTACCGCCATTGCCTGAAGTTGCCCGTAAAATCATTGAGCTGAGGGTCGACCCGGAAGCCGACAGCAAATCACTGGCAACCACGATTGAAGTGGACCCGGGCATGTCGGCCCAGGTTCTGAGCTGGGCGCGCTCGCCCTACTACGGTACCCGCGGCGAAATCAAAAGCGTTGAAGAGGCCGTCATCCGGGTATTGGGTTTTGATCTGGTCATTAACCTCGCCCTCGGCCTCGCTTTAGGTCGCTCTCTGGCGGTTCCTAAAGAGGGTCCGCACGGGTATACACCATTCTGGAAACAAGCGGTAATGACAGCTGCACTCTGCGGCGAACTGGTACGAAAAATAGAACCTGCGGGGCGCCCATCACAGGGCATGGCGTATCTGAGTGGCTTGCTGCATAACTTCGGTTTCCTGATTCTAGGGCAAATATTTCCACCTCAGTTCTCGCTGATTAATCGCCATATTGAAGCAAATCCTCACATCAACCGTTTCTACATCGAAAACTACTTACTGGGGATGAGCCGCGAACAATGTGCTGCAGCCTTAATGATGCAATGGCAGATGCCGGGAGAACTGATCGCCTCGCTGCGCCAAATGCATAACGCAGATTATGATGGTGACTACTCCGGCTATGCGAATCTTCTTTATGTCGCCGTGCGTCTGTTGCGTGAACGTGGTGTCGGTGACGGCCCGTCAGAAGTCATTCCAGAGCAGGTATTCACACGCCTGGGACTATCCGCCGAGGACGCCGCTGAAGTCGCGGATACCCTGGTAGAAAATCAGGACAGTTTCGCCGACCTGATCAGCATCCTCAATCACTGAGACGTGTTCAGTAGCTGACCGTCGGTGACGAAAGATGGCCCGGCGGTCTCTGGCAATACAGCCAGTGCCTCCGTTAGCCAGCGCTGCATCACCGGATCAGTCCACAACCGGGTCAGGGCATCAATCTCTGCATTACTCACACGCCGGTATGCGTACAGCATAAAATTCAGCACTGTATCCCGCGTCGTTGCTTCATACCCTTGATCAAGGTCCTGCTCCAGAACCCCTGCAACGGACGTTTGTGCGTGAATCAACCACTCCGACATACGGGTCGCAGATACCAGCCCTTCGAGCCGTTGCACGCGCGAAACGGCCGGTGGATAAGCGGCTAGCCTTTGCATGTAACGTTCGTATTCTGGCGTTCCCTGTTCCCGAAGCGCAATGTCTTCCATTAATCGACCACGGGCCATGATGCTGTCATCAATGATCATCAATAAACGAGTAATCTCGTCATCAGTAAAGGATGCAAGCAGGTGGGTAAAAGATTCGTTCAGAGCAGAAGGGGACCAGGGCAGTAGCTGGCGCATGCGTTGACGCCTTTCTATATCCTTCGAGTCGCTCAGCTGTGCCTCCGCTAACTGACGGACCTGAGTAGAAATCCCCGAAACACCACTGCCAGAAATAATACGCTCAGCGGCACCTTCATTCGCACCATCACCATACGCAAGCTCAGCGGAAGTCAGAGCAATGCCTGTGACCGCAACCAACGACGTCAGAAACCTATTCATAGAAAGCCGCTTTATTTCTCGTCGCTGTTGCTCGCCGCAGTGATGCTCAAATCGTTATATCGTTCATGATTCAGAACACCCTCTGTTTTGGCGATGACGACCGACACCATAGTATCGCCCGTCACATTGACTGCGGTGCGCAACATATCTAACAGACGATCGACACCAATGATTAATGCGATGCCCTCCACTGGCAGGCCGACCTGCTGGAGAACCATCGACAAGGTAATCAGCCCCACGCCCGGCACGCCAGCAGTGCCGATTGAGGCCAGCGTGGCAGTAGCAATGACCAGCAGATAATCGCCCATGCTCAGATCAAGACCAAACGCCTGAGCGATAAACACGGTCGCCACACCCTGCATAATTGCTGTGCCATCCATATTGATGGTGGCACCCAGTGGCAGTACAAACGACGCAGCGCGAGTACCTACACCGAGGTTCTGCTCAGCGTTCTTAATAGTGACAGGTAAAGTGGCGCTACTGGACGCAGTACTGAAGGCGAAAATCTGCACCGGCCACATTTTCTTCAGAAAGGTCACCGGAGAGACGCCAGCGAACATACGCAGCATGGCAGAGTAAACAACAATACCGTGCACCAGCAACACCGCGACCACGGTAAACATGTAGGCTAACAGCTCCTGCACTGGCCCCAGACCTTTGGATGCAAACAGGCTGAACAACAGAGCAAACACACCGTACGGCGCAAGATTCATCAGCATAGTAACGAGCGTCATCAGAATCTCGTTCCAGTCGCTGAATTGCTTACCGATACGCTCACCCGGCACACCCGAACGACCAATAGCGAGACCAACCAGAATCGCGAACACGATCACCTGCAGCATATTGCCTTCAGCCATTGCCTGGAACGGATTGGTTGGGAATATATTCGCCAGTACATCGATAAGAGGTACGACCTCAGGGGCGCTAAATTCTGCCTCCACCGACATATCAATTCCGATGCCGGGGTTCACGATGTTCGCCAGCGTCATAGCCGCTGAAATCGCGATCGCCGTGGTTACGAGGTACAGAACAACCGTTTTCAGGCTCATGCGTCCGAGGCTACTCTGGTCGCTCAGGTGACACACACCACAGACCAGAGACACAAATACAAGCGGGACAACGAGGACTTTCAGACTGGAAACAAAGATTTTACCGATAAGGGCGAAAAGACCAGACGCCAGCATGTCATCAAGCACGTACCGAACGTTGTCATTGAGGTCTGGCATTGCCAGGAGGTTGAACGTGATGGTGCCGAGTACGATGGCAAAGGCCATTGCCAGAAGAATTCGGGTTGTCAGCGTCACAGTGTAGCCTCCTTATTATTCTGATTAATTCTCAATAATCCCTGGCCCCAGATATCAGGGCCAGACAGGCATCAGGGTTTCAGATATTTACTGATTCCCTGAAACCACATCACCTTCGACAGGTCGCCACTTATAGTGACGTCTTTTACCTGGATACCGCGCATAAAGGCATTGCGATCTTTCGATGTAAGAATTTTCAGACCGGTATGTGCATCTTTAAAGCTGATCGTAAATGCAGGATTACTGTGTGCCTTGCCTTTGCTGGAAATGGTCTCATCTTTAACAACAAACTGACGGACGGCTTTGCCATCTTCAGTCTGTAGTTGAAATGCCATGTCCTGCCCTGCCAGTTGCTCCCGGAATTTAGGATTCTTTTTGGCTGCTTTTTTCATCAGTTTGGACAGAACCCAAAGCAACATGCGGAATTTAAACAAGGGAGTCTCCTCAGCTGTCAGCGCCCGTTAATTATCGGGCGTACTTGGATCATCGCCATCAGCAAATACCGCGGTACCTGCCAGCGACGGCATAATATTGAGCAGGCCATTATGCCCCAGACGGCGCATATGGTGTCGGTTTCTTTCGGGAATTCTCTCAGGGAATCTGATCTGTGTTAAGGCTTCTTCGATATCCTGCTCACGGATAATATGCAGCATAGGGAACGGAGAGCGATTGGTGAAGTGGCTCATGTCATCTGCGTCTTCCCCCTCAAACACATACTTTGGATGGAAAGTCGCCAGCTGCAATCGTCCTTCATACCCCATCTGCACCAGCAGGTCATCGCAGATCAGAGTCCAGTTCCAGTATTCTTCAAAATCGCGATAAAGATTTGGGACAACAAACAATGCGGTAGGCAAATCAGAGGGCGGGGCTTCAGCGACCCGTTGCAACAGGGTCATAAACTCACCGGTTGCGGTGTAGTCATCAGAGGCTGAAGAGACTTCAATTCGGAGAGTGTCCATGACAGGACTGGCGAAAGGACAAAGCCCTTCACCGACCACCAGCCGGCTGACCCACTCGCGGGTCAGTTCAGCGGCGGCGGTAACATCAGGAACGCCGCTTATTGGACGGATTCCTTCAGCGCTTTACCTGGCTTGAATGCAGGAACCTTAGCGGCTGCAATGGTGATTGGCTCACCAGTCTGCGGGTTTTTACCCTGGCGCTCAGCGCGATCACGTACTTCGAAAGTACCGAAACCGATCAGAGTCACAGATTCGCCTTCGCTCAGAGACTTAGCAATCTGGTCGGTGAAAGCAGTAACAACTTCAGCCGCTTTTTCTTTGCTCAGGTCTGCTTTTTCAGCGATGGCCGCAGCCAGTTCTGGTTTACGCATAGTAATATCCTTGTTTCTGTTGTCAGTATTGATCTGTTCAGGACCAATGATGTTACAGAGAATCAGGGCATGATTGCCGGCAATTCTTTGTTGAGTGCTACTTTATTCGCTACTTTTGCTCCGGTCAAAGCGTATCCGAGCAGATCACCCGCTTCATTGCGGTATTCTGCCTGAACGTCATTGCCTTCCTGCTCGACAATCCAACGACCAGAGGCATCACCACCCGGTGGTGGAGAAACAACCACTGGACACGCTGGCGTCTTAACAGTGACAGGCATAACGCCATAGCTGACTTCTGTCGGCGTGCCGGTCAGTGTCTTTGCCAGCGCACGTGCTGAAGCCATAAGCGGCAATACGTAAAGCAGTACACGCCCTTCGACTTCGGCACAGTCACCCAGAGTGTAAACATCATCAGCACTGGTTTTCAGGTGACGATCAGCAACGATACCGTGGTTAACCTTGATGCCTGCCTCACCCGCAAGCTGAGTGCGAGGGCGCAGACCAATCGCTGAAACCACTACATCGGCACGAATTTCATCACCGTTATCCAGAGTTGCGACAACGCCGTCACCGTCGCGTTCAATACGGCTGACCAGAGGGCCCAGGTGGAATTTAACACCGATGCCTTCCAGGCCTGCCTGTACTGCGTTAGCCGCGGACTCAGGCAGCAGAGTCGGAAACACCTGTTCACAAGGAGCCACGATCTCACACTCATAGCCACCAGCGGTCATATCATTGGCAAACTCACAACCAATCAGACCGGCACCCATGATCAGAACACGCTTTTTACCTTCGGCTGCGGTGCGGAACTTAGCGTAGTCTTCAAGATCATTGATCGAGAACACGAGATCTTCAGCGCCACCTTCGATGCGTGGGCCAACCGCTTCAGCCCCCCAGGCCAGAACCAGCTTGCTGTATTCAACCGTTTCGTCACCCAGGCTAATGGTATGCGCATCGATATCGATCGCTGTCACAACCGTATTCGTACGGATCGTCATGTTCAGCTGTTCAGCCATACCTGCAGCGGTACTCATCGCCAACTCATCTGCGGTTTTATTCTTGCCGTACCCAGTAGACAACATTGGCTTTGAGTAGCTACGGCCGTCATCTCCGGTGATCATCAGCAGTGGCTGATCAGCGGCGAGTTTACGAAGTTCTTTTGCCAGGTTATATCCGGCCAGGCCTGAGCCAATAATTACGATAGGAGCAGATGAATTACTCATAGAAGGGTCCGTTCAGTTATCAGGTAAGGGAGGTCTGCAGGGATGCAGGAGGGCTACCGGGAGCCGGTAGCCGGTAGCCCAGATAATCAGATTTCTACCATCTCGAAATCTTCTTTACCTACGCCACAGTCTGGGCAGATAAAATCGTCAGGCACATCTTCCCAACGGGTACCCGGAGCGATGCCTTCTTCAGGTGCACCTTCCGCTTCATCGTAAATCCAGCCACATACAACACATTGCCACTTCTTCATGCCAATAACCTATGATTCGGTGAGTTTTTAAAGGTCGCTAAAAGTACTTATCCAGCCCGCTAAAATCAACGGTCAATTCCGGGCATTTTTTGACCAGTCGTTCTGTCTGACTTGCCTGACCGCCTGATTTAGCGCATTCTCCGCGCCATGAAGCACTCTTCTGATCTCGCTGTCATCCTGCACCCCGCGCGCCCCGGCTGGTCAACCTGCCTTAATGTTGCGCCGCAGACATTGCCACCGTTCTGGCGTTCCTGGCTACTTGAGCGCGGCTCTCTGACTGCACGACTGTCGTCTTTGCGACCGGGTCAATTCAGCGTCGATTGCCAACACGAGGGGCTCGGGTATCCAACACCCGCAGAGCAGCGAGAGCTTAACCTGGCAGCGAACGAGCGCGTCTGGTTCCGGGAAGTGATTCTGAAACTGGGCGATGTGCCCGTCGTTTATGCCCGCACCGTGGTGCCCGGCTCCGCACTCACCGGTCGACTGGCACGACTCAAGCATCTGGGAAACCGCTCTCTGGGGACGTTTCTGTTCAGCCAACCAGACATACGTCGAACGTTCGTCCGCGTATCACACTGCAAAGCCAATGCGGCCGGGTTAGAATGGGCCCGCAGGTCTGTCTTCACCCTCGGAGGCAAATCTTTGATGGTGACTGAGGCATTCAGCCCATCGCTGAACAAATTTGACCACCCAAACAGAACGAACTGAGGTAACTGTGCTGACCACCCGACTGGATTCTCTGTGGCCACAATGGCGCGCCTGGATTGCCATCACCCGCCTGGATAAGCCCGTTGGCTCCTACCTGTTACTGTGGCCGACGTTCTGGGCCCTATGGACCGCCGCAGAGGGCATCCCTTCGGTAAGCAACCTACTTATATTTACTGCCGGGGTATTTCTGATGCGCTCGGCCGGGTGTGTGATTAACGACTACGCCGACCGCGAAGTAGATGGCCATGTAAAACGCACGAATGAGCGCCCATTAGCGACGGGCGCCTTATCTGCCAAAGCTGCACTGATTGGCTTCGGTATTCTTTGTGCTGTGTCATTTGCGCTGGTGTTACTGACTAACAGCATGACTATCTGGCTATCTTTTGGCGGTGTCGCGCTCGCAGCCATTTACCCCTTTATGAAGCGCCACACGCATTTGCCACAACTCTTTTTGGGTGCGGCTTTTTCCTGGGCGATACCAATGGCTTTCGCCGCTGAGTCGGAATCGCTTCCCGCGTATCTCTGGCTGTTTTACGCGGCAAACCTCTGTTGGACCGTGGCTTACGATACGTTTTATGCCATGGTCGATCGTGATGACGACCTGAAGATAGGCGTAAAGTCGACCGCGATCCTGTTTGGTGAGCTCGATTTACAGATGATCAGCCTGCTGCAGGCGATGAACCTCGCCTTCCTGTTCTTCGCCGGCCAGCAATTCGGTTTCAACTGGATCTACTACCTCGGCCTCGTCATCGGTGCCCTGTTCCTCGGTTGGCAGATCTGGAGCGCTCGCAGCCGCAGCCGCGACGACTGCTTCCGGGTGTTCCGTCAGTCTCACTGGTTTGGCGCCATCGTCTGGCTGGGCATTGCCGGAAACTATCTATGGCCCACTTCCTGAGTTTTCCCGCCCTGGTCACATATCTGTAACATTTCACCTGTGTAATACGCCGGTAATGATAACTAATCTGTGACCGGACTATGACTAACGCTGGAAAACGCGTACTCATCGTTGACGATGAAGCACCCATCCGTGAAATGATCGCTGTTGCGCTTGAAATGGCAGGCTACGAGTGCCTGGAAGCCGAAAATGTTCAGGACGCCCATTCACTCGTTGTCGATCAACGCCCGGATATGATTCTGCTCGACTGGATGCTCCCGGGCACCAGCGGTATTGAGTTTGCCCGACGTCTTAAACGCGAAGAAGCAACAGCCGAACTGCCGATCATCATGCTTACGGCAAAGGGTGAAGAAGAAAATAAAGTTCAAGGCCTCGAGAGCGGTGCTGACGACTACATCACCAAGCCATTCTCGCCACGCGAACTGGTTGCCCGCCTGAAAGCCGTGCTGCGCCGCGCAACGCCACCAGGTGTCGAAGAAACCATTGAAGTGAATGGTTTGATTCTCGACCCTGTGTGCCATCGCGTCATGGCTCACGATAAAGCGGTTGACGTAGGGCCCACCGAATACCGTCTATTGCAGTTTTTCATGACTCACCAGGAGCGCGCTTACTCACGCTCACAGCTGCTTGATCAGGTCTGGGGTGGCAACGTTTACGTTGAAGAGCGCACGGTAGATGTTCATATCCGTCGCCTGCGTAAAGCCCTTGGCCAATCGCACGAGCAGCTGATTCAGACAGTTCGTGGTACCGGTTACCGCTTCTCTACCAAAGCGTCCTGATCATGCCGGGCTGGCATCAGGAGCTAAAGCGGCTCCTGCTTCTGCTGGCCGTTGGCCTTAGCGGGATCTGGTGGAGCCCCTGGCCATTTCTACCTTTGGCGGTCATCAGCCTGGCAATTCTCCTCTGGCACCTGCGCCAGTCCATCCGCATGAAACGCTGGCTGACCAGCTACGAAACTCAGGAAGCCCCAACCAGCAGCGGCATCTGGCAAGACCTGATCAAGCTGAGTTTACGCCCTACCAAACGCAGCCAGCGTTACCGACACAAGCTTCAGGCCTTATTCGACCGCTTGCAGGATTCAACCTCTGCACTTCAGGAAGGCATCGTCATGGTAGACCGCTATGGCAATCTGGAATGGTGGAACCGTTCAGCCGGGAAAATGCTGGGCTTGCGCGACCCGATTGATATCAATCAGCCCATTACGAACCTGATCCGCGCACCAGAATTCACAGCCTACTTTTCAAAAGGCGATTTCGATACACCACTCGAACTCAACTCGCCAGTCGCCAAAGACATGTGTCTGTCACTGAACATCACACCGTTCGGGCGCAACGAGCGTCTGATCGTCGCCCATGACGTCAGCCGGCTGCGCCAGCTGGAGCAAATGCGCAAAGATTTCGTCGGTAACGTCAGTCACGAACTGAGAACACCGTTAACAGTGATTCAGGGCTACCTTGAGACCTTTGAAGATATCATCCCAGAACGCGCCGGACGTATGTTGACTCAGATGCAGGAGCAAGCCTCGCGAATGGACTCTCTGGTCAGGGACCTTCTGGCCCTGTCGCACCTTGAGAATGGAGCACACGACCCAAGAACCGGCGTCGATATCATTACACTGCTTGAACAGATCACCGAAGAAGCCATCGCGGTATCTGCGGGGCAACATTCTATACGCCTGACGATAGACACCGACGAGTGCCTGAATGGTTATGAGCATGAGCTGCGCAGCGCCTTCACAAACCTGATCATTAATGCGGTGAAGTACACGCCTGGCGAAGGCAACATCAGTATCCGTTGGTACCGGGATGGAGACAATCTTTGCCTGAGCGTTCAGGACTCAGGGATCGGCATTGAGGAGCATCACCTGCCACGGCTGACCGAACGTTTCTATCGCGCCGACCCTAGCCGAAGCAAGAACACCGGTGGCACAGGGCTCGGGCTCGCCATAGTGAAGCACGTGCTCCTACGACACGCTGGCAACCTGCAGGTCACCAGCGACTATGGCAAGGGCAGTTGTTTTACGGCCTGCTTTGAGGCACCTGAATCATCAGCGAACTTTGGCGATAAAGCGCGACAGCACGGCTAGTTTGTCTTCGTCGTCATCCACAAACCGGATAAGCATCTGAATTGTCTCGGCTTCTGGGTGCGGCTCCTGAGCCTGCATCATGCGGACATACCCATTGATACGCGCCACATCACCTGAATCCTGATCAACAATATCGGCAACCGCAGGTTCCAACAGTGCAGGCAGAACACCATCGCGGCGAAACACGCCGATCATTTCCTGCAGGTTAATATCTTTCAGTACGAGTTTGGCAGAACTGCCCGAGCCAAAGCGAACACTCGCGACGCCTCGTGCTTTAGCCTTAGGCTTGGTAGCCGGTGCGGCTTCTGGAGAGGATGAGCCGCCCATAAGTACACTGGCACCGCCCATGTCCTGCGAGACAGGCTTAGCGCCCGCTTTACCGCCCGAATTGTCAGCACCAGCAGGCTTACCCATAAGAACATCTGCGGACTGTTGCCCCGGCATGCCTTTGAACGCGGGGCCCTCACCCGGCTTCACGCCCAGATGTTTCGCGACAACCTTAGAGACCTTAGCGACAAAGTTTTCCCGGGTGAAAGGCTTACCAATGTAGTCAGAAACACCAGACTGAACGGCTTTGACGACATGATCACGATCACCACGACTGGTAATCATCATGAAAGGCGTCTTCTTGTAACGTTCGTCAGATCTCATCCACTCGAGAACCTCGATGCCCGACATTTCGGGCATCTCCCAGTCACAAAGCACAAGATTAATTTCGCGCTGATTCATAACGGTCACGGCTTTGCGACCATCAACCGCTTCATTAATCTCACAGCCCGGATAGGTATCCCGGACCGCTTTTTTCACAAGGTCGCGGACGAACGTAGCGTCATCGACGACCAGAACCCTCAGTTTCATCGTGCGTCAGCCTTGGAGTCACATCTTCTGTTAACTCAGCATAGCTGCTTTTGCCAGAATCGCCGCCGAAGGGCATACGCTCCAGACGCATCAGAGTCGCACCAATCACCGCTGCCGGCATAATAAAAAGATTCACAATCGGTACCGTCAGCAGAAGCGCCACCAGCAAGCCAAACCCCATCACCGTCCATAAGTCTTCCGCCAGGCGTTCCCGCACTTCAGTAAACGGCTTTGTATGGTTATCGAATGACAGGTCCATATACTGAATAGCCATCATCCACCCTCCAAACCAGAACCACAGTGGCGGAGCAACAAGTTGCCCAACGCCCGGAATCCAGCCAAGTAAGAAAATGCCGAGATAACGTGGCAGATAATATCTCACCTTAGTGAACTCGCGCCCGAGGGTGCGAAGCGTCATTGCCGGAATAGATTCGTCAGGTATCGAGTGCCCCTGCAAAGTTTCAACCCGTTCCGCCAACAGGCCGTTAAGCGGCCCGGCAATAATCATCAACACCGCACTGAAGAAATACACCAGCGATAACACCAGAAAGATGACGACCAGCGGCATCAGTATCCAATAAAGAAAAGACAGCCAGCCAGGCAACAGATCAACCAGCTCACCAATCCAGGCATCCAGCTGGCTGATCCCCCAGACACTGGCAAAGCCCATAACGATGATGTTGAGTAATAGTGGAAACGCCACGTAACGACGCAGCCCGGGGGTTTTTAAGTTCTGAAAACCACGCCAGACATACTGCATACCAGTAAAAGGATTACCGCTCATGATTCCCTCGTGCATCTGCGAAAAGCCTTTTATACAATCCTCGCCCTTTGTTGACCACCCAGGAGTGCCGGACATGACCCCGGAACGCTACGAACGCATCCGCAAAACCCTGGAGATGCGCCAGCCGGACCTAACCGTCATTACGGACGAAGTATATAAACCTCACAATCTGGCAGCCATTGCCCGTACCTGCGATGCCGTCGGCATTCCTAAGATTCATTGCGTTTGGCCACGCGATCGTTACCGCCTGAAAACAGCGGCAACGGCAGGTTCTTCCGACTGGATTGAAGTGCAGACCCATGCCGATATCGAAACCGGTATCCGTGAGCTTCAGAATAATGGCGTCAAGGTCGTAGCAGCTCACCTGACAGATCGCGCCATTGACTACCGCGATTACGATTTCACTCAACCAACAGCCCTGCTGATGGGTACAGAGAAAGAAGGCGTCAGCGATGCCGCATCTGATATGGCCGACGAACACCTGATTATCCCCATGCGAGGCATGGTTCAGTCGTTTAACGTCTCCGTCGCCGCAGCCATTATTCTCAATGAAGCCCATTATCAACGGCAGGCCGCCGGCATGTATAACGAACAGCGCCTGCCAGACGAATGGTTTGACCGTTTACTGTTCGAATGGTGCCAGCCAAAGATTGCTCTTCTGTGTCGTGAGAATAATCTCAGCTACCCTGACTTGAGAGAAGATGGCGAGCTGGCGGATCCGCAAGGCTTTTCTGATTTATATAATGCGCACAGAGCAGCCAAAAAGAAGCGCTGACACTCTGATTGCGACAGATTTTTACAAAACAAAAAGTGCAACAAAGCGCACTCAAATGTAATATCGTAAAACAGTGTTACGGCAGGGTTCAGCCCAGAAATTACACTGTAGGTTATTCACCCACTCGCTTGTGCGATATATCTCACAAGCAAGTGGGAGATATAGGCATAACACTGTCTTAACCTCCGAAACCCTTCCCTAGATTATTCCCAACTCATTGTTTTAAAAGACTTTTCTTACAATCACTGGCATTTGGCGACACATCATGTCGCAATAGTCACGTAACACGAACTCACAGTTTTGCTATCTTTAATTTCGCAGGACGCAAGGTGCTGATGGAATCAGCAGCAGGATGCAGGATTCGGCAGGATCGCCGGGCAGGAAGCACAGGGACGATATAGGAAGCGACGGAATATTGTGGCCAGGAGGCCAACCAGGACGGTAGAGAGGATCTCGCTCAAGGACGATATACCAGGAAGGTATAGGGTGCTGTGGCGGTGAGGACAGGATGTCCTGGCCGCCCATTTAGCTCCCGGTCATACCACTCGAAACCAACTCCCCCTCATTACTCTCAAAACTCTCTTGCACACAGACATGTTCCGTTAACAACTTGTACGTTTGTTAAACACGAAATCAGTTAAGTAACAGCCCTTTGCTACGCATTAAACCTCCCTCTGGAACACCGGCCAGATAATGACACCGTTATCATTTAAAGCTCGTCAAATTTCCATCAGCGCCATTACAAAAGGCTACTATCGGCATACCCACTGTTGTGGTGCGTAATTGAGGCTGTGTCATTCTGTATCCGTATAGAAAACACACCGGAAGAATAGTATGCCATCACCATCACTTAAGCTGCGCCTCGGGCAGCTTCTTCTGAACCGACGCGCAATTACTCGTAAACAGTTGGATGATGCACTTCAATACCAGAAAGAACACGCAGGGGCGAAGCTCGGCGAAGCCTTGATTGCGCTGGGTGCTATTGATGAGGGCGTGCTTAAACGCGTCCTGCGGCAGCAGCGATGGTTGCGCCCCTGTGCCACCTGTTTTGCCCTCCTGTCTCCCATGTCAGTGACATACGCATATGACCCTGAAGAGCACATGCTCTCTGCTCAGGATGAAGCGGCGACTTACTGGTATCTGCAAGAAGAAGAACAACAGAGTTACAGTGATTCAGAACAGGCGATGAGAGTGCTGTCGACGGCCTATGATCTCTACAAAGGCGAGCCAGAAGCCGGGGAATGGCGTTACAGTCTGAGCGAAACCGATAGCAGTAAGGGTTACCAGGTCGAAGTGAAGGTATTCTTCTGACTTTAGAATGCGTCTGGAAAAACAGACTGGCAGAAAAGAAAAAAGCCCGTACATGTGTACGGGCTTTTTTGTATGGTGCCGGCACCAAGAGTCGAACTCGGGACCTACTGATTACAAGTCAGTTGCTCTACCAACTGAGCTATACCGGCTAAGTGGGCGGGAATATTACTGATCAGCCCGGGGGTCGTCAACCACTTTTCAAAAAGAATTTACTATTTTTCAATAAGTTAACCTCTATCCCTGTGAGATAAGCTAACCAAGACTAAAAACGGTCCAAAATCGTAATAAAAATGTCACAATACATCCCCCTGAAATGAATACACTAGGTGCCGACATGAACGCCGGATTTATCCTCGTTGCCGACGATGAACCAGCCATCTGCGAAATGATCTGTACCGGCCTCGAGCTTGCGGGCTATAAAACCCGAAAAGCAGCCAACGGCCAGATAGCCCTCCAGATGATCATCAATGAACAACCGGATCTTGTAGTACTGGATTGGATGATGCCGATGATGAGCGGCCCGGAGCTGACAGCCCGGCTAAAACGCGAAGAACGCACAAAAGACATCCCTGTCATTCTGCTTACGGCGCGCGCCGAAGAAGATGACAAAATCAAAGGGCTGGAGTGCGGTGCTGACGACTATATTACTAAGCCGTTTTCACCCAGAGAGCTGAATGCGCGTATTAAGGCGGTTCTCCGTCGCAGCCAAACCACATCGTCTGAAGCGCTGACCGTTCTCGATATGACGTGCCACCCAGATGAGCAGCAATGCCGTATCAAGGGTGAACTGGTATCGCTCGGCCCGAAAGAATACAAGCTACTCGAATTCTTTATGCGCCACCCGAACCGGGTGTTTTCCCGCGAACAACTGCTCGACAAGGTTTGGGGCGGCAACGTCTACATCGATGAGCGCACCGTTGACGTCCACATACGGCGTTTACGCAAAGCGATTTCAATTGATAACCACGAACGTCTGATTCAAACCGTCAGAGGAAGTGGGTATCGTTTTTCTCCCGACCAATAAGGTGAGGTGATACAGGTTTGTACCAGGATGCACTGCAGCGAGAGCTGTTTCGGGTAGGTGTTATCGTGCTTGCGGGGTTTGCTGCGGGCTGGTCGGTGGGTTACTCACTTTATGGGTTACTGATCGGACTGGCGACCTCACAAATACTGAGTATCCGTCAGGCCAGTACTATTTTTAAATGGAGTTACCGCCAGGGACCAGCGCCTCAGGATAGCGGCCTCATCGGCTACTCGGCTGACCGCATCATCCGCCGCGAAAAGACGTTGAAAGATCGCCTGCTGAACCAGGCAAAAATGCTGCAACGCTACAATCAGGGCATCGAAGCATTGAAGGATGGTGTGGTTGTACTGGACAGTGCCGGACATATTACTACGTTCAACAGCGCTGCTACGCGCATGCTTTATCTGCGCAAAGATGACAGCGGCCAACACCTTACCCACCTGATCCGTGTACCTCAGTTCGTACGCTATTTCCGCAGTAATGATTTCGGCGAACCTCTGCAGTTTGATCTGCGCAATGTCAGCCTACAGGTACAGATCACAGAGTTCGGTATCGACCAGAAAATTATGCTTGTCAGAGATGTAACTGAACGCAAACGTGTAGAAACCATGCGTCAGGACTTTATTGCCGATGTCTCCCACGAACTGCGCACGCCATTAACCGTGATTAATGGTTATCTTGAGATGCTCTCAGATATGGATACCCCAGCTCCTTTGGCAAAAGCACTGAGCCAGATGGATAGTCAGGCTAACCGTATGACCAACCTGGTTAATGATCTGATTCAGCTATCCAAATTAGAGAGCGCGAGCAGAGAGCGGGATGGGGTAGTTTTTGACCTGACGGGATTATGTCATCAGGTTGCTGGCGAGATGAAAGGTTACTCAGGCGATGCGGAAGTCAGAATTAATACTGATCGCAGTCTGATCATTGATGGCTTTAAAGAGGAGATGCACTCTGCTCTTACTAACCTTGTCACCAACGCGATCAAATACGGCGATGGTAAACAGGTCGATATCTCTATTACCTCAAGTGATCGCGGTATCGAAGTCGCCGTCAAAGACCAGGGGCCGGGTATTCCACCGGAGCACCTGTCACGAATTACCGAACGCTTCTATCGAGTTGATGAGTCTAGAGAATCGACGGTAGGCGGGTCGGGCCTAGGCCTCGCGATCGTTAAACATGCCCTTGAGCATCACGATGCCGAACTCAGAATTGAATCCACGCTTGGCCAGGGCAGCACCTTTTCTTTCCTGATCCCGGTTTTCCGGGTCAAGTAAACAGAAATAAAAAAGCCCGGCTTCGCCGGGCTCTTTCTGATGCTGATATTGCAAGGATCAGAATTTGTATTCTGCGCCCACTGCGAATACCTGGCCACCACCATTTTCATCGGTATCTACGTCTGACGCGTAAGCAAATACTTTAGCGTTATTCGCCAGCTTGTAATCAGCACCCAGAGTAATCTGAGTTGCGCCTTCAGCACGGATATCGGACGAAGCATACTGTGCTTTCAGTTTTACTTTTGATGCGGCTTTCACGGCTGCAGAAACCATCATGCCGTCATTGCTCTCGCCGTTATCATCTTCGGTTTCCCACAGAGCACCAAGCTGGATACCACCGTCCAGGTTGAGTTGACCGACGAGGCGGGTAGTCTCTACACCGGTACCTTCCAGGCCGTTGTCATACGCCAACGCAACGTACAGAACGTCCTGAGTGAAGGCCGCAGAGAATGACTGAGCATTCGGAGTATCTTCTTCTTCACCGTTGATGTGATCCAGTGTCAGCACCAGGCCACTCAGGTTAGGAGACTGATAACGAACGATATCTGACGGACGATTTTCACTGCCAGTCACATAGTTTTTAATATCTGCTCTCAGATCATTGAACTGATCCACTTTTTTCTGTGAGGCCTTCAGAGCAGAATCGAAAATACCTGCCTGAACTTTACCGAATGAACCCTTAGCACCGATAAAGGTATTGCGCTCAGAAAAGGTCTCACCCGCATCACCGTCCGTATCCATCTGGAATTCTGCCTGATAGAAAGCTGTGATTTCATCGTTAATTGCGAAATCACCCTTCAGGCCAAGGCGTGAAGCATTAGAGTTAAGCTCGCTGAAGTTCCCGGCTTCATCCTGCTGAATGAATTCCTGAGACACGTTGAATTTGCCGTAAAAAGTAGGAACCGGGATTTCAACAGTCTCGGCGTTAACAAATGCGGTTGCTGATGCCATCGCAAGGAAAAGTGCTGTTTTTTTCATGCTTCTCATCCAGAGTTAGTTATGTGCAAGATGATCTTGCTTAATTGTTACTGCAACGCACTGTGTTACAGGATGATGTCTACTCTATGGCACTTTTATTACAGCAATATGACAATAACGTCATATATATGAAATCAAAATGTCACATTCAGAGAGGAGCCATGCTGGAGCAAACAAGTTATGTCGGCAGTCAGTATAGGCCAGTTTCAGAAAAGCAAAGGGAAAGTTCGCGCCTCCGGAGAGGTGGAGGCGCAAAAGGCAGGGGATCAGATCAATCTTCTTTCTGAGCGGTTTCTTCCATCTCTGTGAGAGAGCTGTGACGCACGTCAGTACCACTCACAAGGTAGATAACCTGTTCAGAGATGTTGCGCGCGTGGTCACCGATACGTTCGATCGCACGCAGAATCCAGAGGATATTGATGGCCTGACCAATAGAGCGAGGGTCTTCCATCATGTATGTGATCAACTCACGCAGTGCAGACGCGTACTGCTTATCCACCAGCTTATCGGTACGTACTACATCGATCGCGCCTTCAACGTCGTGACGGGCAAAAGCATCCAGAGCGCCAGAAATCATTTTCACAACCTCTTCACCCATGTAGCGAATTGCCTGCTGACAGAACTGAGGATTTTTAGAGTCTTTCACTTCCAGCGTGTGAATCGCGATTTTGCTCGCCTCATCACCAATACGTTCAAGGTCACGGACAACGCGGGAGACCGCCAGAACCATACGCAGATCTGATGCTGCTGGCTGGCGGCGCACCAGAATCTGGGTGCACTCGTTATCAATGGCGACTTCTGCTTTATCAACGTCATCTTCACGGCGGATAACATCATCGGCTAATTGAGTATCACCTGAACAGATCGCCTGAACCGCATGGTTTACCTGGCGCTCGACCAGTCCGCCCATGCTCATCATGTGGTTACGGATCGCTTCCAGATCGGCATTAAACTGACCAGAAATATGCTGGTTAAAATTCATTTCCATCGTACTGCTCCTTAGCCAAAGCGGCCGGTGATATAGGCTTCAGTCAACTGATGCTCAGGCGTTGTAAATACCTTATCTGTTGCATTCACTTCGATCAACTGGCCCAGGTGGAAGTACGCAGTGCGCTGTGACACACGGGCAGCCTGCTGCATCGAGTGAGTAACGATCGCGATCGTATAGTTCTCACGCAGCTCGTCGATCAGTTCTTCAATTTTAGCAGTTGCAATCGGGTCCAGTGCAGAACACGGCTCATCCATCAGAATCACTTCAGGATCAACCGCAATGGTACGCGCAATGCAAAGACGCTGCTGCTGACCGCCAGAAAGACCGGTGCCCGGTGCATGCAGACGATCTTTCACTTCATTCCAGAGGCCCGCACGCTGCAGACTTTTTTCAACGATTTCGTCCAGTTCAACACGTGACGATGCGAGACCATGAATACGCGGGCCATAAGCGATGTTGTCGTAAATCGACTTAGGGAAAGGGTTAGGCTTCTGGAAAACCATGCCTACCGTCGCGCGAAGTGGCACCACATCGACGCGTGGATCGTAGATGTTATCGCCATCCAGCAGGATTTCACCCGTGACATTACAGATGTCGATGGTGTCATTCATGCGGTTGAGGCAGCGCAGAAAGGTTGATTTACCACAACCTGAAGGGCCGATTAAGGCGATCACTTCATTCTGGCGAATATCCAGACTGACGTTGTAAATGGCCTGCTTCTCACCGTAAAACACACAGACGTCGCGAGCGCGAAGTTTCGCACCTTCGCTGAGAGGAGAGCCGACCGTTTCGTGATTTTCAATAATACTCATAACGTTATCCGATAATTTCTGTTTCAGGCCTGTTACCAGCGACGCTCAAGACGACGACGAAGCATAACGGCGGCAGTGTTCATAATGATCAGGAAGCCCAGCAGAACCATAATGGCGCCCGATGTACGTTCTGTGAAAGCGCGCTCAGGACTGTCTGACCACAGGAAAATCTGCACTGGCAATACGGTGGATGGGTCATTGATGAAGCCAGGAACATCCACGACAAAGGCAATCATACCGATCATCAGCAGAGGCGCCGTTTCACCCAGTGCTTGCGCCATACCGATGATGGTACCGGTCAGCATGCCCGGCATGGCCAGGGGCAGTACGTGATGAAATACCGTCTGCATCTTAGATGCCCCCAGCCCAAGCGCCGCTTCGCGAATAGACGGTGGAACCGCTTTAATCGCAGCACGCCCCGAGATAATGATGGTCGGCAAGGTCATCAGCGTCAGTACCAGACCACCCACCAAAGGCGTCGAGCGGGACACACCAAATATATTGATAAAAATAGCCAGACCGAGCAGACCAAAGGTAATCGATGGGACTGCGGCAAGGTTATTAATGTTGATTTCAACAATCTCAGTCAGACGATTCTTGGGTGCAAACTCTTCGAGGTAAATTGCAGCAGCAACACCAATTGGGAACGACAACAAGAAGGTCACCAGCAGCGTAAGCAATGTCCCGGTAATTGCGCCACGAATACCTGCAAGCTCAGGCTCACGGGAATCTCCGTTCACGAAGAAGGTGGTATTAAACTGAGTTTTAAGCGCATCACTGTCGATCCAGCCGGTAATCCACTCGAGCTGTTTTTCGCTCAAGCGCACACTGCCGCTGTCATTACCGTATTCATGCTTGAACCATTGGTCGACATCGTCATCGACGAGCAGGTCCACCGTCACGGTTTTACCGATAATAGAAGGGTCTTCAAGAACCTGGCTCTGAATCTGCCAGCCTGCACCTGAAGAGATGAGACTGAACAGACTACGTGCTTCTGAACGCCCCTTGGGCTGAACGTCATTCTTGAAATGACGCTTGATCAGACCATCGTAGTTCGCACTCATGATGTCACTTTCGGAGGAATCCGGCGTGATATCGAGGTAGTCACCATCAATCTCAATGGTGGTCGTCAGCACAGTCTGTGAAAAGGCAGACGTACCTTTTGAAAAAATATCGCCGAACAGAACCACCAGGCAAAGCAGGCCAAATAATACAGAGGCCATGCCATACAGGCGGAAGCGAGTTTCAGCCGCACGACGGCGACGCATACTGGCTTCGACTTTCTGACGCGTTGTCATGGTTGAATCAGTCATATTGTTCCCGGTACTTCTGTACGATCTTGATAGCTACAAAGTTCAGCACCAGCGTCACGATAAAGAGCACAAGGCCCAGCGCGAAGGCGGCGAGTGTTTTCGGCGAGTCGAACTCCTGGTCACCGACCAGCAGAGTCACGATCTGCACAGTGACGGTCGTAACACTGTCGAGAGGGTTCGCGGTCAGGTTTGCAGCAAGGCCCGCGGCCATAGCAACAATCATGGTTTCGCCGATAGCACGCGAAACGGCGAGCATGACTGCGCCAACAATACCCGGCAGAGCCGCAGGAATAACCACCTGACGTACCGTCTCGCTTCGGGTTGCGCCCAGACCATAACTGCCGTCACGCAGTGACTGCGGCACAGCGTTAATCACATCGTCAGACAGAGATGAAACGAAAGGAATAATCATAATGCCCATGACCAGGCCCGCCGCCAGTGCACTCTCAGACGAGACATCCAACCCAACCGACTCACCGACACCACGAATAAATGGCGCGACGGTCAGGGCGGCAAAAAAGCCGTATACAACGGTCGGGATACCCGCCAGAACTTCGAGGGCTGGTTTCGCCAGCTGACGTACGCGAGACGTTGCGTATTCAGACAAATAAATCGCCGCCATCAGGCCGACCGGAACCGCAATAAACATGGCGATGGCAGAGATCAGCAGCGTACCTGCAAACAGCGGTACTGCCCCGAAGCTACCAGACGAACCTGACTGATCCGCACGTAATGCCACCTGGGGTGACCACGTCGTGCCAAACAGGAACTCAATGGGTGAAACTTTCTGGAAAAAGAGCACCGCTTCAAACAGAACACTGACGAGAATACCCAGCGTAGTCAGTACAGCAATGGCCGAGCTGGCGAACAGCATCACACGAACGATGCGTTCAACTTCACCACGGGCGCGAAGATCTGGTTGAATACGTCGCCAGGTCACGGCAACGCCAAGAAGAATCAATGACAGAATAACGCCGCCCTTAAGAATCGCAGCGCGCTGTTCAAGGTCGACCAGATGCGCGGCAACAGAGCCGAGTTCACTCTGCCCCATCATCGATGGGTCGCTGGCGATATTGTGAACCTTTGAGAGCGCCAGACGGACTTCTGCTTCACTGGCCGTACGGATGGCTTCAGGAAGTTGCATCGTCAGCAGCGCATCAACGATGCGAGGTTCCAGCATGACCCACATTATCAAAATGAGGAGCGGCGGCAGAGTAGTCCAGAGCGCAGTCAGTGCGCCGTAATGGGTTGGAAGTGAGTGCATACTCTCTCCCTGGCCAGCAAGAGACCGGGCGCGATTACGTCCGAGAAAGTATGCTGCCCCCAGCGCGATCAACAACGCGATTAGCAAGGTACTGTAGTTCATGGGTTACTTCTGTCAGTAAGTGTTTTGAATGCACAAAAACCGGGAGTGCATTCGCACGCCCGGCTTTCAACAGACAACTGTCTGTCTTATTTAGCGGAGATTGTCTTCAGATTCTCGACAGTATCAACCACTTTTTTATATTCCTCTTCAGTCATGGGGATCATGCCCTTGTCTGCGAGGTAACCGTATTCGCCCATCGCTTTGTCAGATACGAACTCAGCCAGGTACTCTTCAATGCCAGGAATCACGCCAACGTGTGCTTTCTTAACATAGAAGTACAGTGAACGGCTTACTGGGTAAGAACCGTCAGAGATTGCGTCGAACTCTGGCGCCTGACCTTCAACGATAGAACCGTGTACTTTGTCAGCGTTCTGCTCCAGGAAGCTGTAACCGAAGATGCCAAGCGCGTCTGGGTTTGCTACCAGTTTCTGAACGATCAGGTTGTCGTTCTCACCTGCTTCTACGTACGCACCGTCCTCACGGATACCGTGACACAGAGCTTTGTACTTGCTCTTATCTGTTTTCTTCATCTCTTTGATGAACGGGAATTTCTTACAACCGCCTTCCATAGCGAGCTCAACGAACGCGTCGCGGGTACCAGACGTTGGTGGCGGGCCAAGCACTTCAATTTTCTTCGCTGGAAGTGTTGGGTTAACGTCTTTCCAGGTCTTGTATGGGTTGTCGATCAGAGTTTCAGAACCGTCTTGCGCTGGAACGACTTTCGCCAGAGCCAGGAAGATGTCTTTACGAGTCAGTTCGTACTGTGGTGCTTCGTTGCTGCCGGCCAGTACAATACCGTCGTAACCGACCATCACTTCAACGATGTCTTTAACGCCGTTTTCTGCACACAGATCGATTTCAGACTGCTTAATCGCACGAGAAGCGTTAGTGATATCAGGCGTGTTCGCGCCAACGCCCTGACAGAACAGCTTCATACCACCGCCTGAACCGGTAGACTCAACTTTTGGTGTAGGGAAGCTTGAGGACTTACCGAAGCGCTCAGCAACAACAGTAGAGAACGGGTAAACAGTAGAAGAGCCTACGATGCTGATGTAATCACGCTCAGCGTAAGCGTTTGAGCCAGTCATGGTTGCCAGCAGAGCGGCACCAGTCAGAAGTACTTTTTTCATGAGAGTGTCCTTCATGTTGTGTGGCATGTTGTATGCCTGAGTCACTTGATTTCGGATGCTGGCCATTATCAGGATGGTATATTACAGAAATGTGACAAAGCGGCAATTTGTTACACCCACATGACAGTTATATTACACCCGACCTCGACACTGCTGCGCCCAGCCCCCACAGAGTTCTCGCTACTGAGTTCTCGCTACTGAGGGGCCGCCGACCCTGATATACTCCCGCCCCGTCTACTATCCGGGTTCCATTACCCTGCTCCACAGCGATATCACAAGGGATGTCATAAGGGATGTCACAGTTAATACGCCTGATTGATCGTTTTACATCGGCCACCGGCCGGGTAACCCGCTGGTTGTCACTCTTTATGGTGCTGGCTACCTGTTCTGTTGTTGTTCTGCGCTACCTGTTTGATATGCCATCCATTGCCCTGCAGGAAGGCGTGATGTACCTGCACGCATCTTTGTTCATGCTGGGCGCCGCCTACACCTGGCAACAAGGCGGACATGTACGCGTTGACGTATTTTACCGGGGCTGGACAGAAGAGCGCCGTCGATGGGTTGAACGACTTGGCATTCTTCTTCTGGTATTGCCGACCAGTCTGTTTCTACTTTGGGCGAGTTGGGAATACGTCGGCAATGCCTGGGCGATCCGCGAACGCTCTCAGGAGGCCGCAGGCCTGCCTTTTATATATCTTCTGAAAACCTTAATTGTGGTCTTACCTGTCACCCTGATTCTGCAAGCCATCGCTGAACTACTGCGCACTTTTACTGGGCTGAACACTGATTCCGACATAAATACCAACGACAGCAGCGAGGCAAATCACCATGGCTGAGTTTATGCCTCTTGTGCTGTTTGCCGTTGTCTGTCTGGTCCTTATGTGTGGTTTCCCGGTGGCCTTCACGCTGGCAGGGACTTCACTGCTCTTCGCGGGTATTGGTTTATTAACCGGCACCTTTGACCCGGCCTTTCTTAATGCCATGCCGAACCGCATGTTCGGTATTCTGTCTAACCAGATACTCGTCGCTGTGCCCCTATTCGTTTTTATGGGGGTAATGCTGGAGAAGTCGAAGATCGCGGAGCAGTTGCTCCGCAATTTAGGCCTGTTATTTGGCCCGGTACGGGGTGGTCTGGGTTTCTCCGTGATCATTGTCGGCATGCTGCTGGCGGCCAGCACAGGTATCGTCGGCGCAACCGTGGTCACCATGGGGCTGATCTCATTACCCGCGATGCTGCGCAATGGTTATAGCCCATCACTGGCGAGCGGCACTATATGTGCCACAGGGACACTCGGTCAGATCATTCCACCATCGACTGCGCTCATTATTCTCGGCGATGTGTTATCCAGTGCCTATCAGCAGGCGCAGCTCAAGATGGGCATATTTTCGCCAGAAACTGTCTCCGTTGCCGACCTGTTTGTGGGTGCTCTTATCCCCGGATTAATACTGGTACTCGGCTATTTTATTTACACCAGCATTGTGGCCATATTTAAGCCCGAAGCTGCTCCAGCGGTTCAGGACCGCGAGCCCCTGGCGCCAGCCTTTATATTCGAATTACTCAAAGGCCTTCTGCCTCCACTGCTGCTGATTGTCGCTGTTCTCGGCTCCATTTTGACCGGTAAAGCGACGCCAACAGAAGCTGCAGGGATCGGTGCTTTTGGCTCACTCGTTCTGGCCATCGCATACGGTCAGTTCAGCCTGCAGCGCCTGCGCGAAGTCATGGATGCAACCCTGCAGGTCACCAGCATGATCTTCCTGATCTTTATTGGCGCAGCTCTGTTCTCGCTGGTGTTCCGTGGCTTTGGCGGCGAAGAGCTGGTCCATGAAGTATTTAATGATCTGCCCGGCGGTGTTTTCTCTGCCATGTTGCTGGTGATGCTGGTGATCTTTCTGCTGGGCTTTATTCTCGACTTTATCGAAATTACCTTCGTAGTCGTGCCGATTGTCGCCCCGGTATTACTCGTCATGGGCATTGACCCGGTATGGCTTGGCATTATGATCGCCATCAACCTGCAGACGTCATTCCTCACGCCACCGTTTGGTTTCGCGCTCTTCTATTTACGCGGCGTCGCGCCGCCCGAGCTGCCCACCCGGACGCTCTACAAAGGCGTTATTCCGTTTATTGTTATTCAGGTGGCTGTTCTGGGATTACTGGCCGTGTTCCCTGAACTGGCAACATGGTTACCCGATCAGATATACGGTTAGACGAAAGAGGCCCCGCACCCTATACATTGGCACGCCATGCGGTACAATTTGCAACCAACAGAATAATAAAAGCCGGTGTCCTCATGGAAAAGACCGAAGACAACCAACCGTCACCTGAAGGCAGCCTCACCTTAAAGCTGCTGCCAACCCGTGCCGACTGCAATATCCACGGCGATATCAGCGGTGGCTGGGTCGTTGCTCAGATGGACCATGCTGCAGAGTCAGACGCCAGCCGAATTGCCCAGGGACGCATCGCCAACGTCGCGATGGAATCCGTTGTGTTTATGTCGCCTATCCGCCTTGGTGCCGAAGTGTGCATCTACACCCGCTTATTAGAGATTGGCACATCATCCATCCGTATCGCAGTTGAAGCCTGGACCCGCAACCCGACAGAAACCGCCGAGCGCAAAGTGGTCGATGCAGTGTTTGTGTATGTCGCGATTGATGGGACGGGACGAATCAGAAAAGTGCCCAGATAAGAGTACCGCGGTAAGAGTGCCACTGTTGGAGCAAGTCAGCCTTAAATTATCTGTGGGAGCGAATCAGCCGGAGGCTATTCGCGATCTACTGGCGTTAATCGCCAATCTCTTTGTAAGAGGGAATCTTATTCCCGACAAGCTTTCGGTGAGAAGCTCACCTCCTACATAGACTCTCAAATGCTGATTAAGCACTTGCGTTTGCAGCACTGCATTACGAATCAATTGTGGTCGGGGAATTTTTGCTTCTGATGTAGGACACGAAGAACGTGGATGGTGTTCTCTTTTAGGAAATACAAAACAATCATTGATACCTCTGGGATGATCAATAATCTACCCGGTAACCCTTCCTTTTCTACCCCCATCAATGGTTGCTGAATCAGATTTTCAACCTTCGACTCAATGATCGCATCCGCCTTATCTGCAGCTAATGGATTAAACGCATAGAGATATTCAAAAATGCGCTCGCGATCGTCCAGTGAGGTTTTTTCCCAAACGATGGCAATCATCCCTTAGCCTGTATTCCGGATTTTACTTTTCCGGGCTTCCATATCCATACGTGCATCTTCATGGCTGACAAACTCACTCTGGCCACTTTCTAACTTACTGAAGGCAGCATTAACCTGCTCTGTCAGCCACTGGTCGTGAGTCATCACCTTGCGTTGCTGCTCCGCCAGCTCTTCAGTGAGCTCTCTGCAAGCATCACTCAGCGTGCGCCCCTGACTCTCAGCCATTAACTGGGCCAAGCGTTTGGTTTCTTCATCCACTCGGAACTGTATACGGGTGTCCACTCTGAGCCTCACTTTTATATGCACAACCAAAACTGTACACACAAACGTTAGCACGACATCATAAGCCATAGCAAGATAAGCGCGGTCAGCCGACTAACCAAGGCTCGCATTGCCAATATCGCGATGGAATTAGTTGTTTTTATGTCGCCTATTCGGATCGCCGTCGAAGCCTGGACCCACAACCCGACAGAATCGGCGGAGCGCAAAGTGGTCGATGCAGTATTTGTCTATGTGGCAATTGATGGGGCGGGAAGAATAAGAAAGGTGCCCAGGTAAGAGTGCATACACTCTTACTTACCTACCTCCGGGCCACTGCTGTGCTTCGTGCAGAACACGCAAGATTTCGACAAAAAGCATTTCTCTGTTTTCGCGATAAACAACAATGTAGGGCTGACCATCAATCACCAGCTCCCGTGTATTTTTAACGCGCCCTGGTCGGCCGGCCCGAGGGTGGACGACGAGTACTTGCTCGGTGATATTCAGAATGTTGATCACCATATCTATGGCGACAACAGGACTATTATCTTCAGTAATATAAGCTTCTATCGCTTCTAAGTCATTAGCAGCAAGATCAGTCCATTTGAGCTGCACGCTTAGCCTCCCATTTGGCCTTCACGTCTGCGTGGTCGAGCAAACGACCCTCATCGGCAGCAGCGAGGCCTTTCTCAACTTCCAGCGAGAACCATTCTTCACGAGCGACATATTGTTTTATGGCTTCCGCCATCAACCATGCACGAGGTCGATCCATAGCCTGTGCCATCTCACCGACACGGCGCAGGGTTTCGTCATCCAAACGTACTGAAGTCGCTTTCAGGGCCACAGGGTTCTCCTAGGTTCTCAAGGGTTCTCTTCCAGACAATGGTAGAATAGGCAAGGCGAGTTGTACACAAGACAATCAAAAGGTAGCCACATCACCAGCCCAAACCTGGTTCGGCCCCAGTGGATTGAACTGCTGGTTTAGAAGGTTAACCGCTCCCCGGTCTCTGTCTTTACGTTTGGTTGTCACCTTATGAGCCAGCGTTTATACCCGTCTGCTCGAAATCGGCACATCGTCCATCCGTATCGCGGTTGAAGCCTGGACCCGCAACCCGACAGAAACCGCCGAGCGCAAAGTGGTCGATGCGGTATTTGTGTATGTGGCGATTGATGGAACGGGACGAATCAGAGAAGTACCCAGATAAGAGTACCGCGGTAAGAGTGCCCCTGTTGGAGCGAATCAGCTAATAAGTCTCCGTGGAAGCAAATCAGCTAATAAGTATCTGTGGGAAATGAGATGGACCCGT
>NZ_DFQB01000023.1:0-3827 GCF_002377545.1 Thalassolituus sp. UBA3500
CGCCATTACCTCTTCTTTCGTGGGCTCTACCCGGCTCAGGGACGTCTGGCTGAATTGTTTGGCGGTGTAGCGATGCACGAACATCAGGCGGTAGAAGATACCGCCGGCTTCAACGACGCGCTCCACGTAGGCATCATATTCCTCGAAGGGGGCTGTCAACTTTTTTCCGCCTGGCAAGGCAAAACTGACCTGACCGGTCTCTCGGCTGAAGTAGCTTTCACCCGCCTTATGACTTCTGTCCAAGAGCTTACCAAGAAATTTGTCGAACGGCCTCAGTAATAGAGCAACGCTGCCCATGACCACGGGCATAGTCTTTATCAGGATAAGAATCGAAAGTGGTAGCCAAACGACAACTCCAACTAACATTACCAGCATAAATACAATATCGTTGGCTTCAACGACCCATTGATACAACCAATAATAAAACCACCATGCACCACCAATCAAAATCAATCCACCCCATGCATAGGGTACGAATAATAGAACTGCTGAAAGGCCGAGAAACGCCTTGCCACTCAAGAAACGAATCTGACGATGATTCCACCACCAGTTACCGGACTGAAAAGCTTCTGGGTCAATCTTATCTTTGTTTTGAACTTCCCCAACATCATCGCTAATACGGTAATAGGGATCGATACCTGCGTAATCGCCAACAGGTTGTAGATCCTGACCAGCACGTTTTCTATTTTTTTTCGTAGCATCAGGAACAGGAGGAACCTTATCTCCCGATCCTCTCCAATTCTGATAGCTTCTTTTTTTATCATCGTTACTCAAAGTGCAACCTCTTTAATTATCCAATACGGAACCGGATCGTTATCGAACGGGTTCAGTACATTTTTTTTCTTACCTGGCAGTACAGCGTGATGCTTAGAATCGAACGGTTTGTATTCATCCAACGCCGGAGTCGGATACCGAAATTCCCCAATTTCACTTGTAATATACGCCTGCATCACAACTCTTAGGCTAATGGTTCGTCGTTCACGATATTCATACGTTTCGATTTCGCCTCCAACCAAGTTTCTTTCAACCAGAAAATGCACTGCATTTTGTTCAGGAACGGCGACCCAGCTTTTAATCCTCTTCAACGGAGTACTTTTGCTCAATCTGTAATTTTCCAAATTCCACGCGTCGGTTTTTGATGTCTGAACAGTGCTGTGAGTATATTCTAATTCTTGAACACCGAGCCTTAAACTTGGATGTTGAACTCTCTCGCCTGTATTATTTTTTTTATGACCAACTTTATCGATTTTAAATCTACTAATTATCGGGGACTTAAGCGTTATTCTATAATCATTTTGGGAAGTCTCGTTATCCGAAAACATTCTCTTTTCACTATCACTTAGATTATCATAACGCTTAGCCGAAATACTTATAGGAGCGAATAAGGTAAGAAGTTGGGCATAGTAAAGGACATCATCATCTGGCAGCCCCGCATGACTTGGGCCAATGCCCAAAGGCCCTCTTTTCAGCACCTGCTCTATCTCACTATCAGTGGAAACAGCAGCATATATACTACCACCTAAAACCAACCCCAAACCCAACAAAGCCCACCCCCAACCAGGCACCAACAACATACCGGTCATTAATTTTGAAAATGCGAAAACACTACCACCGATTACTGCTAGTGCATGGCCTAAAGCGGCGTCCATATCTCCACGACTAACACTATTACGAACGTCCCAGGCGCTTACGGTCACCATAAAACTAGCCGCGAAGAAATTCACCAACGACATAGAACGTACAATAGTACTTGCGCCATCCTTCATGAGCTTTTGCTGAACTAAAGGGCCAAGCACTGGTATAGACCTCACCTCAAAAAGCGGCCTCAATATAACTTTCGAAACCAATTTACTTTCGGCGGGGGAATTAACCGCGTGAAGCTTCATCAATGCGGCGGAAAGATCTAATCCTGCACCCACAAATTTCGTAAGACCGTAGCCAACCTCTTCTGGCTTTGCTTGCTTCAAATTCAACATTTCGGAGACAACGTTAAATGCAGCTAACCCCACCAAAACCCGGGACAAGCCCGGCCCATCCGCAACAGCCTTAGCCTTATTAGCCCAATCAAATTTCCACGCACTGAACTTCACAGCTTCGGGATGATCAATCGGCAAGACAAACACCCAAGTGTGGGCAGCAGCTTTAACTACAGCCTCACCAACCTCATCCGCAAGCCTTGCCGGACTCGTTGACGCAACCTTTTTACCCGCCGCATCAACTCGATCAGCGAAAAGGTAGTCGTTACGCCTTGTCAACGCTTCACTCTGGAGGTCAGCATCGGTCAATCCATACGAGAGGCCTTTTCCATGAACGCCGACAATGCTGTAACGCGTCAGGTCAACGGCATCCCTGCGCATCACTCTTAATTCACCACCAAGCTTTGGATCCGCAATATCAGCCGTTTCACTGACCGCGGTAAACACTCGGTCCAGCCTGATAGCCGTCAATTCGCCACTCTCACGTATCCGATCAA
Source organism: Thalassolituus sp. UBA3500 (assembly GCF_002377545.1). NCBI lineage: Bacteria > Pseudomonadati > Pseudomonadota > Gammaproteobacteria > Oceanospirillales > Oceanospirillaceae > Thalassolituus > Thalassolituus sp. UBA3500. The sequence continues at coordinate 2,474 of NZ_DFQB01000023.1, forward strand.
TAACCTTAAGAACGGCGCCACTCCAGCCACTCAGTGCAGTTTCAACCATCCCCGCAACGGTACCTGCAGAGCCAACAGAAACAGGAGAGGAGCTTTCATCATTGGTACCGGAATCAGCCTCCTCATGTTTTAGTTGCTGAGCAATCGTACTGATGGCTGATAGACCGAGCCCATTCAAGTGCCGATCAGTGAGGGTCTCGCCCTGACGAGATAGTGCCCTTAACTGCGCCAGCAACGACCGGTCATCTTCTTCGCATTCCCCGTTAGCCAAAGCGTCAATCAGAGAACTCTTTTCCAGACCCAGCTTCAGGACACGAGACAGAGTAATTGGCTCTTCCACACCCTGCGCTCTAAATACACCTGGTAATTGCTGAAAAATATCCAGCAGGCCCGCATGAAGAGAGAATGCCTCGCATGGCCCGAGCCCTCTATGATGGAGATAGTCACCGCAGACCAAATCAAACTCACCGCTAGCAACTAGCATTTCGAGCTTGGTTAGATGACCCTCTATGCTGTGAAGTATCGTTCGGCGTTCTGATTGCTCTAGGATTTTGTGGAGTTTGTCCTGATCTACTGCGGCCCGCAGCTTTCTAAGCTGACCAGTTGAGTCGGATGCATTCGGATCAAATACCGTCTGACGTATCAGCATTGCTGAATGAACCAGCGGTCTTTCCTGTATGGATACATCAAGAGCGTCAAGATAGTGAAGCGCCAATTGAAGCTGCGCCAACGAGTGGCGCAGCCTGAACAATGGATCCGGGATAGCTACGCAGACAACCCCCCTCTGCGAGCGGAGATGCTGCAAAAGATCTGCCCCTTGGGGGCAGGAGAGCTCAAGAATGTTCGCCACCTCACTCTCCTCACCGGCATCCACCGGATCTGGTGCGGTAGCCTCCAGTGCATGCTCGAGCGGGTTCTTCATCAATTGCTCAGTGTATTCAACAGGGTCTTTTACTTCGCTTCGAGAGGCCGCCCGCCGTGCTGACTCCCTTGCCTGCTTTTCATTACTCACCAATAGCTTGGCGAGCTTGCTGCACAGATCGTCTTCACTCGGCCCTTCAAAACTGAGCACAAAATCACTGGGATCTTCAATCATTAGTTCAATGCCCAGATCCCGATGCCTGAGTTCTGGAGCGTTCTCAACACGTGATGCAGGGAATCCGGTTTCAAAACTTAATGAATCAACTGATGTGGCCGCCCAGGCATGACCCACTCCAGTCGTCCTTGCATTACGAACTGCGTCATTCTCTTCAAGTTTCTGAATATAAGACCAGTCCCACTGGACTTCACTGTAGGCCATGCGGAAATCGTGCATCACCGCTTGTCCCTGGAGAAACACAGGAACAAGCACATC
>NZ_DFQB01000026.1:0-401 GCF_002377545.1 Thalassolituus sp. UBA3500
AAAGCGGGGCAAATGCCCCGCTTTCTCATCACTTATTCAACAAAATGCGCAACATTCTGCGAAGTGGCTCAGCTGCGCCCCATAGGAGCTGATCGCCGACAGTGAACGCAGAAATGTATTCTGGCCCCATATTCAGCTTGCGAATACGGCCTACCGGGATACTTAAGGTACCCGTCACTTTCGCTGGGGTCAGTTCATTCATACTGGCGTCGCGATCGTTCGGGATGACTTTTACCCAGTCATTGTGACCCGCGAGAATCTCTTCGATTTCACTGACCGGAATGTCTTTCTTCAGTTTCAGCGTCATCGCCTGGCTGTGACAGCGCATCGCACCAACACGAACACACAGACCATCGACAGGAACCTGATCATCGCTGCGCCCCATGATTTTGTTCGCTTCG
>NZ_DFQB01000026.1:690-891 GCF_002377545.1 Thalassolituus sp. UBA3500
ATGATTTTGTTCGCTTCGACTTGTGCTTTCCATTCTTCACGGCTCTGGCCAGATTCCAGCTGAGAGTCGATGTATGGAATCAGACTGCCCGCCAGAGGCACACCAAACTGCTCTGTTGGCAGTGCATCGCTACGGATGAAGTCGGCTACCTGACGGTCGATTTCAAGAATCGCGCTGGCAGGGTCATCAAGCTTATCTTTA
>NZ_DFQB01000026.1:1201-2010 GCF_002377545.1 Thalassolituus sp. UBA3500
CTTCGTCGCGAATAGCACCCATCTGGGAGATCAGCTCGCGCATGTGGCGCGCACCCGAACCAGACGCTGCCTGATACGTCTGCGGAGCAACCCACTCCACCAGGTCTTTCTCGAACAGACCGCCCAACGCAAGAAGCATCAGGCTGACTGTGCAGTTACCGCCAACGTAGGTTTTAACACCTGACTCAATGCCTTTTTCGATTACGTCTTTGTTCACTGGGTCGAGAACGATGATGGCATCGTCCGCCATGCGCAGTGACGACGCAGCATCAATCCAGTAACCGTTCCAACCCGCTTCACGCAGCTTGCCATACACTTCTTTAGTGTAATCACCGCCCTGACAGGTCAGGATCACGTCCTGTGCTTTCAACGCATCGATATCGAATGCATCTTCGAGCGTACCGCAATCTTTACCAGCGAAGTCTGGGGCTGGCTTACCTTTCTGAGACGTAGTGAAAAATACCGGGTTAATCTGGTCGAAATCTTTCTCTTCCTGCATGCGCTGCATCAGGACAGAGCCGACCATTCCGCGCCAGCCGACCAGGCCAACATTCAACTGTGACATGTAATTAAACCTCCTGCAGGGCGGCTACAACCGCTTCGCCCATTTCAACGGTGGAAACTTTCTGCATACCTTCAGAGAAGATGTCGCCAGTACGCAGACCTTTATCGAGCACCTTGCTTACCGCCTGCTCAATCGCGTCGGCAGCACTACCTTCACCCAATGAATAGCGCAACATCATCGCAGCTGACAGGATAGTTGCCAATGGGTTGGCGATGCCCTGACCAGCAATGTCTGGTGCAGAACC
>NZ_DFQB01000026.1:2297-38158 GCF_002377545.1 Thalassolituus sp. UBA3500
AGCAATGTCTGGTGCAGAACCGTGGCATGGCTCGTACATACCTTTATTGTCTTTATCCAGAGAGGCTGAAGGCAGCATACCGATGGAACCTGTCAGCATGGCCGCAGCATCAGACAGAATGTCACCGAACATGTTCCCGGTTACCATCACGTCGAACTGCTTAGGTGCACGCACCAGCTGCATCGCCGCGTTATCGACGTACATGTGCGACAGCTCAACCTCTGGGTATTCTTTACCGACTTCTTCCAGAATTTCGCGCCATAGCACGGTCACTTCCAGAACGTTCGCTTTGTCGACTGAGCACAGCTTTTTGTTGCGCTTCATTGCCGACTGGAAAGCCACGTGCGCAATACGCTTGATTTCAGACTCGCTATAAACGTAGGTGTTGTAGCCTTCGCGCTCGCCGTTCTCCAGCGTACGGATACCACGAGGCTTACCGAAGTAAATACCACCGGTCAGTTCACGCACAATCAGGATATCCAGACCAGAAACTACTTCTGGTTTAAGAGACGATGCATCCGCAAGCTGCGGGTACAGAATGGCTGGACGCAGGTTACCGAACAGCTCCAGACCAGAACGCAGACCGAGCAGGCCTTTTTCAGGACGCAGCTCGCGGTCTTCGAGGTTATCCCACTTAGGACCACCTACCGCACCCAGCAGAATTGCGTCTGCCGCGCGGGCTTTGTCCATGGTCTCGTCTGGCAGTGGCGTGCCATGTACGTCGTAGGCAGAACCACCGACCAGACCGTCCACCAGCTCCAGGCCGAGATTGAATTTTTCGTTCGCTACGTTCAGAACCTTAACGGCTTCTGCAACGATTTCCGGGCCAATACCATCGCCCGGCAGGATCAGTACGTTTTTGCTCATTTTTAAAACCTCACAATCTCTTTAAACAAATCGCCGCTTCAGCCTGTTTTCGACTCGCCGTGAACCCATCCATGGGGGCTCCCCTGTGCCACCCATGGCACAGAGGGTCGAAAACAGGCTGAACCAGCGCTTTGCCATCAACTTTTGTTCAGTCCTCAAACCATATTCAGAGAACTGATAAATTATATTTAGCGGCCTCGCCGGCGCCATTAGAGCGTCGGCGAGGCCGCCAGAGCTAGGCAAAAATTATCGAAGAAGCGGAGTCTACAAGTCGTAAATGAGCATTCTGAGATAATATTTAACACCGCTCTGGCAACGCAGGCAGCTCCGCTACCCGAAAAGCCATGGAGAAGAGGCACGACGCTTCTCTTCATAGGCGCGAATCTCGTCGGCGTCCTGCAGCGTCAGACCAATATCATCCAGACCATTCAGCAGGCAATGACGACGGAAGTCGTCCACTTCAAAGGCGATCTCTTCGCCAGATGGCGTAACCACTTTCTGGTTCTCCAGATCGACGGTCAACTGATAGCCTTCATTTGCTTCAGCCTCTTTGAACAGACGATCCACCGTCGCTTCATCCAGGACAATCGGCAACAGGCCATTTTTAAAACTGTTGTTGTAAAAAATATCCGCGTAGCTCGGTGCAATAATCGCACGGAAACCGAAGTCTTCCAGTGCCCATGGCGCGTGCTCCCGGCTTGAACCACAACCGAAGTTTTCACGCGCCAGCAATACAGAAGCTCCGGCATAGCGTGGTTTATTCAGTACAAAATCCGGATTCAACGGACGACCGCTGTTATCGGCATCCGGCTGACCTTCATCCAGATAACGCAGTTCATCGAACAGGTTCGGACCAAAGCCTGAACGCTTAATCGACTTCAGAAACTGCTTCGGAATAATCATATCAGTATCGACATTGGCGCGATCCATAGGAGCGACAACACCCTGATGTACAGTAAATGCTTTCATCTTATGCTCTCCTATTAAAATTCACGCACGTCAACAAAATGACCAGCAATCGCAGCCGCTGCGGCCATCGCCGGGCTTACCAGATGCGTACGACCGCCGTAGCCCTGACGACCTTCAAAGTTACGGTTCGACGTCGACGCACAGTGCTCTCCGCTGCCCAGCTTGTCGGCGTTCATCGCCAGACACATAGAGCAACCTGGCTCACGCCATTCAAAACCGGCCTCTTCGAAAATCTTATCCAGACCTTCTTCTTCGGCCTGCGCTTTAACCAGCCCAGAGCCCGGTACCACTAAGGCCTGAATCAGGCTGTCGGCTACTTTGCGCCCTTTCGCGACTTCAGCAGCGGCACGCAGGTCTTCAATGCGTGAGTTTGTGCACGAACCGATAAATACTCGATCAAGCTTAATGTCAGTAATCTTCTGGCCCGGTGTCAGGCCCATGTATTCATAAGCACGCTCAAAACCTGAACGCTCAACATCATTCTCGGCGTCGTCGAGGGTGGGTACTGTCGCATCGATGGTAGTCACCATTTCGGGAGACGTGCCCCAGGTCACCTGTGGCTTGATGTCTTCCGCGCGGATCTCGACGACTTTATCGAACTCGGCATCGTCATCCGACTTCAGGTCTTTCCATGCCTCAAGCGCCATTTCCCACTGCTCTGCTTTCGGCGCAAACGGACGACCTTTAACATAGTCTGCTGTGATGTCATCGAATGCCACCATGCCCACACGGGCACCGGCTTCAATCGCCATGTTGCACATGGTCATGCGGCCTTCCATGCTCATAGAGCGGATAGCAGAACCACCAAACTCCATGGCACAACCGTTGCCGCCCGCAGTACCGATCACACCAATCACATGCAGCACCACGTCTTTACCGGTAATGCCTTTACCCAGCTCACCATCGACTTTAATCAGCAAGTTTTTCATCTTGCGCTGAATCAGACACTGAGTCGCGAGCACGTGTTCAACTTCAGACGTACCGATGCCGTGAGCCAATGCAGCAAATGCGCCGTGGGTCGCCGTATGAGAATCACCGCAGACGACGGTCATGCCCGGCAGCGTTGCCCCCTGCTCCGGACCGACGACGTGCACGATGCCCTGACGTTTGTCGGCCATTTTGAATTCGTTGATACCAAAGTGATCACAGTTATCATCTAAGGTTTTCACCTGAATACGTGACACAGGGTCCTGAATGCCGTCGATACCCGACTGACGCTCAAACACCGTCGTCGGTACGTTGTGGTCAGGGGTCGCCAGATTGGCATCGAGGCGCCATGGCATACGATTGGCCAGACGCAGGCCTTCGAATGCCTGAGGTGACGTTACTTCGTGCAGAAGCTGACGATCGATGTAAATAAGGGCGGTACCATCTTCACGGGTTTTCACCACGTGCTGATCCCAGAGTTTGTCGTAAAGAGTCTTGCCGGCCATGCTCGGTGCTCCAGAGTTGTTGTTCGTTCTCATCAAATCACTTGCGCCAGTTTACAACAGCTGATAAACAACAGAAATTCATATTTTTTCTAGTTTGAATTCCCAAAAGGAATAGAAGTCATAGGTCAGCATGGATACTCAATCACTTAAGGCATTTCTCGCGGTCGCCGGAGCGCACTCTTTCTCGGCCGCAGCAGAGCAACTGCACCTGACCCAGTCGGCGGTCAGTAAGCGTATTCAACAACTTGAAACCCAGTTGGGCGTCCCTCTGTTCGAGCGTCACAACCGGACCGTGAGTCTGACCGACGCAGGCACGGCTCTTCTGCCGAGAGCACGCAGTATTCTGGACCTTGTCGCCGACACTACACAGCAGATGGAGAATCTGAGCGGCGATATCGCTGGCAGCCTGTCCATCGCCACCAGCCACCACATAGGGCTGCACCGGCTACCACCGGTACTGCGGAAATTTGTGCAGGCCCATCCGAATGTCGATCTGGACTTGCAGTTTATGGGGTCTGAACGAGCATATCAGGCCGTCAGGCTTCGCCAGGTCGACCTGGCTCTGACGACTCTTGAACAAACCCCAAAGACAGATATTGCCGCTATTCCTCTCTGGCAGGATGACATGGTCTGCGTCTGCTCGAACAACCATCGACTGGCGGGCATATCGAAAATCTCCCTTCAGGACCTTTCATCTGAATCTGCGATTCTCCCGGAGCCCGACACGATCACCTACCAGTTGATCAATAACGTGTTTGCCGCCGAGGGGTTGACACTTAAAGCGCCGATGCCAACCAATTATCTCGAAACCATTAAGATGCTCGTCTCTGTCGGCATGGGCTGGTCGGTACTGCCAGCCTCAATGATCAATGACGAGGCTTTAACGATTATCGACTGGCCAGGAGCCAGCCTTCGCAGGCAGCTCGGGGCGGTGTTTCTTAAACATAGGACGCAAAGTAATGCCGCTGCTGCCCTGCTGAAACTCCTTCATGCCAGTGCCGACGATTAAAGTGAGAACCTCATCCACCAGCAGGGTGTCGTAGGCATCGGGCGATTTATCTTGAAGCTATCTACCTTGAGGCCATTTACCTTGAGGCAGGGCAAGACGCTGCCATCTGAAAGCGATATGCTCAATGAGAGAACGGATTACGCCATGGCGGCACTGAGGAGAACACCATGCTCGATATCAATCATATTCTGGTAGTACTGGACAAAAACGACGAAGAGCAACCGGGCTTGCAGCGTGCTTGCTGGCTAGCCAAAGCCCTCGATGCTGACCTGACATTACTTACCACCGCATGGGACAGTTTCGGCGATCAGGCATCACAACTGGCAGACACTACCGCAAACAGTGTAAAACAGGCATTACTGCGTCAGGCACAACTCTGGCTGGACTCCCTTACAGAACTGGATAGCTGCTCGGGGATCAAGACGAATACTGAGGCGTACTGGCAGAAACACCTGCACGACGCGGCTATAGAATCCGCACGCGATACTGAGTTTGATCTGGTCATCAAGTCCACTCAGAAACATGGTCTTATAGATCGACTGTTTTCGCATTCTGACTGGAATCTGATGAGACACTGCCCAGCTCCCGTCATGATGGTTAAGTCACCTGACGCCTGGAAACACAACCGCATACTGGCCAGTATCGATGCTACCAGCTCTGATAAGGGCCACACCCTCATTAACGATAATATTCTTTCCTATGCCGAGCATCTTGCAGATCATTTTGAAACCGACCTGCACATTACGAACGCTTACCCCATGGTGGCAGTTGCGCTCGCGATGGTGCCAGAAGTATCACCTCCGGACGACATTCAGAACTACATTACGGACCAGCACAAAGAAGCCACTGCGCGCTGGGCAGAGAAATTTAACGTCGCCAGCGACCACGTCCATGTTCTCGAAGGAGATGCTGAACAAGTCGTTCCCGACGTCGCAGCAAACATCGAAGCCGACCTCGTCGTGGTTGGAACCATTGGGCGCGAAGGGTTTAGCGGTGTCCTGATTGGTAATACTGCCGAAGCACTGGTCGACAAACTCAATTGCGACGTTCTCGTGATCAAACCCAAAGACGGCGTTAACCCCGACGTAGAGTAAACACCAAAGCGGTTGATATGCAGACCAAGAATCTTCTGATTATTGCTCACTGCCCTTCTGAAAATCTGGCCCGCCTGCGTGACGGGCTTATAGTTGGGGCAGAGAACACAGGTGCTCATCTGAGGGTCACGTCCAGAGCACCACTGGACTCAGACAGCGAAGACCTTCAAACGGCCGATGGGATCGTACTACTGACCCCAGAAAACCTTGGCTACATGTCAGGGGCCATGAAAGACTGGTTTGATCGTATTTATTACCCGGTACTGGACGACAAACAAGGCCTGCCCTGTGTCGCCATCGTACGAGCAGGTCACGATGGAACAGGCACTGTCCGTGCTTTGCAAACCATCACAACAGGGCTGCGTTGGCGCTGGGTACAGGAACCCATCATATACCGGGGAAACTGGCAGGAAGCCTGGTTGGACGAAATCAGCGATATCGGCGAGGCCATTGCGACCGCGCTGTCAGAAGGCATTATTTAGTGAAATAAAAAAACGCCGACCCGAAGGCCGGCGTAGAGGGGGAGCAATCATAAAGGTTGTTTTGCAACAACCGTAAGCTCAGATACGGCATCCGCGTATCAGTTCCTCAAAGTTTCATTTTCTTAAACCTTTTTTCGATAAAACGTCCTCAATTTCGACAAGACACGCCGGATCATCAATAGTTGACGGAGTTTGGTACTCTTCGCTGTTTGCTATATTGCGCAACACCTTGCGAAGAATCTTCCCTGAACGTGTTTTCGGCAGACGCTGGACAACAACCGCGTGACGAAAACTAGCAACCGCGCCAATATTTTCACGTACACGCTGGATAACTTCGGACTCCAGTGTTGCTTCATCAATCGTCACGCCGTCTTTCAACAAGAGAAGGCCAAGCGGCTCTTCGCCCTTAAGGTCACTCGCCTGACCAATAACAGCACATTCCGCAATCGCCTCATGGCCAGCCACGACTTCTTCCATCTCCCCCGTAGACAAACGGTGACCAGCAACATTGATGATGTCATCGGTTCGTCCCTGCACAAACAGATAACCGTCTTCATCGATATAGCCGCCGTCACCTGAAACGTAACACCCATCAAAGGTTCTCAGATAACCATCGACAAAGCGGTCGTGGTTGTTCCAGATCGTTGGCAAGCAGCCCGGAGGCATAGGTAACCTGATGGCAATACTCCCCTGCTCACCGACAGGCACAGGTTTGCCGTGACCATCCAGAATTTCAACATTAAAACCAGGCGATGGGCGCGTTACCGAGCCGGGTTTCGTTTCAGCAAGACCATAACCCACATGATTCCCGGCAATCGCCCAGCCAGTTTCTGTCTGCCACCAGTGATCAACGACAGGCCGTTTCAGGTGTCCGACCACCCAGTCGTAAGTGGGTGGATCAAGGCGCTCGCCTGCCATAAAAATGGTTGTTAATGCGGTAAGATCGTACTGTCCAGCAAGAGCACACTCAGGGTCTTCCTTGCGAACTGCACGAAACGCCGTCGGCGCAGCAAACAAGGCCTTCACCTTATATTCAGAACACACACGCCAGAAAGCTCCAGCGTCTGGCGTCTTGACCGGTTTGCCTTCGTAAAACACTGTCGTACAGCCTGTGATCAGTGGCGCGTAGACGATATAAGAATGGCCAACGACCCAACCCACATCGGAAGCCGCCCAGAAGACATCCCCCGGACCTATGCTGTACACAGAATCCATGGAGTAGCGCATCGCCACAGCATGGCCGCCATTGTCGCGAACAACCCCTTTGGGCTTACCGGTAGTTCCTGACGTGTAAAGAACATACAGTGGATCTGTCGCCAGAACCGGCACGCAATCCGCAGGAGAAGCCGAAGACATCGCCTCGCTCCAGTCCAGATCAATACCCGCAGTAAGCTCACAAGGATGCTGCTCACGCTGCAAAACAATGCAGGACACGGGCTTGTGGCTGGCCATAGCCAACGCATCATTCACGATAGGTTTGTACGGTATAACCCGGTCGATCTCAATGCCACAGGATGCGGTGACCAGTACTTTCGGGCTTGCATCCTCAATGCGAACAGCAAGCTCGTTTGGAGCGAAACCGCCAAAGACAACCGAGTGAACTGCGCCCAACCGTGCACAGGCCAGCATTGCAATGGCCGCCTCTGGCACCATCGGCATATATATAACAACACGATCACCTTTAACGACGCCCTGATCAGCGAGCACACCAGCAAACAGAGCGACTTCTTCGGTCAGCTCACGAAAGGTATAGCTGCGCTTTGAATTCGTTACGGGAGAATCATAGATAAGAGCCGCCTGATCACCGCGACCATTCAAAACATGAGAGTCGAGCGCGAGAAACGAAGTATTTAACTCACCATCAGCAAACCACCGATCTATGCCATTCTCATCCTGGCTTAGCACGGTCTCAGGCTTCTTAAACCAGGCTATTTTCTCAGCCTGTGCTGACCAGAATGCTTTAGGGTTATCGCGGGCTTCGCGATAGTCGGTTTCATACATCATAGACACCTCCAAGTATTCATTCAGAATACGAGAGCCGACCATCAGCGCCTATTCGACTTAGGGATAGAATCGATGGTCTCCTGACAATAAAAAAGCCCACAGTCACAATAACTGCGGGCTTTTGTCAGAACCGATGATGGCTGAGAATTACCAGCCAGTCAGCTCTTTCAGAGTTTTACCGATATCGGCCAGGCTCTTACAAGTAGCAACACCCGCATCATTGAGCGCTGCGAATTTCTCGTCTGCTGTGCCTTTGCCGCCCGAGATAATCGCGCCGGCATGGCCCATACGCTTACCTGGAGGTGCAGTCACACCTGCAATGTAAGAAACCACAGGTTTGGTCACGTTCTCTTTAATGAAGGCCGCGGCCTCTTCTTCAGCAGTACCGCCAATTTCACCAATCATTACGATGGCTTCAGTGGCAGGATCTTCCTGGAACATTTTCAGGATATCAATGAAGTTTGAGCCAGGGATCGGGTCACCACCGATACCAACACAGGTCGACTGGCCGAAACCTTCATCAGTGGTTTGCTTAACCGCTTCGTAAGTCAGAGTGCCTGAGCGGGATACAATACCCACTTTGCCTGGCAGGTGAATATGACCAGGCATAATACCGATCTTACATTCTCCCGGAGTAATAACCCCTGGGCAGTTCGGACCAATCAGCTGAACACCAAGCTCATCGCACTTAACTTTTGCATCCAGCATATCCAGAGTAGGAATGCCTTCAGTAATACAAACGATCAGTTTAATGCCGGCATTTGCCGCCTCAAGGATTGAGTCCTTACAGAAAGGCGCAGGTACATAAATCACAGATGCCTCAGCCCCTGTAGCGTCAACGGCTTCAGCGACAGTATTAAACACTGGAAGGCCAAGGTGCTCAGTGCCACCTTTACCCGGTGTAACACCGCCAACCATCTTTGTGCCGTACTCAATGGCCTGCTCAGAATGGAAGGTACCTTGAGAGCCAGTGAAGCCCTGACAAATAACCTTGGTATCTTTATTAATTAAAATACTCATTATTTGCCCCCCGCAGCTTTAACCGCTTGCTCCGCAGCATCCGCAAGGCTGGTTGCTGCAATAATATTTAAACCACTTTCAGCCAGAACTTTAGAACCAAGTTCCGCATTGTTACCTTCGAGACGTACAACCACCGGCACTTTCACACCGACTTCTTTTACCGCCCCGATTACGCCTTCAGCGATCATGTCGCAGCGTACAATACCGCCGAAAATATTAATCAGAACGGCGCTGACATTTTCGTCGGAGAGAATAATTTTGAATGCTTCAACAACACGTTCTTTCGTCGCGCCGCCGCCCACATCCAGGAAGTTCGCAGGCTGGCCACCGTGCAACTTAACGATGTCCATGGTACCCATCGCCAGACCAGCACCGTTCACCATACAACCAATGTTGCCATCAAGGGCGACATAGTTAAGTTCGAATTTCGCTGCGTGTGCTTCACGTTCATCTTCCTGAGAAGGATCGTGCATTTCCTGCAGATCTTTGTGCCGATACACAGCATTGCTGTCGATGTTAATTTTCGCATCGAGGCAGTGAAGGTCGCCCTCATTGGTAACTACCAGAGGGTTAATTTCCAGCAGAGCCAGATCTTTTTCGTGGAATAACTTAGACAGACCAAGGAAGATTTTAACAAACTGACTGACCTGCTTACCTTCAAGGCCCAATTTAAAGGCCAGGTCCCGACCTTGGTACGGCTGCGCGCCTACTAAGGGATCAATCTCGGCTTTCAGGATTTTTTCAGGTGTTTCGTGTGCGACTTTCTCAATCTCCACACCACCTTCGGTCGATGCCATGAACACAACACGACGGGAAGAACGATCAACAACGGCACCGAGGTAGAGTTCCTGATCAATATCTGTGCAGGATTCAACCAGAATGCGAGAAACCGGCTGGCCGTTTTCATCTGTCTGATAGGTCACCAGGTTTTTACCCAGCCACTGATTAGCAAAATCGCTGATCTCTTCTTTTGAGCTGACCAGTTTCACACCACCGGCCTTACCGCGACCACCTGCATGTACCTGTGCTTTTACGACCCAACGGTCGCCACCGATTGTGTCGGCTGCTGCAGCTGCCTCTTCCGCTGTTTTAGCCGCCACTCCTTGTGAGACTGGGAGGCCATACTGAGCGAACAGCTGCTTACCCTGATATTCGTGTAGGTTCATCGCTTTGTCCTGTTCTTACAATTTAACGTTCAGGTCTTGTCTGACGGAGTCACATTGTATGGGTTCCGCCATTTCAGAAACTTGTGTGGAAAAGATAGTCCCGATTTTCTGAATAGAGAAATAAGAGGCCATTCCACCTTCGCTGTTACAGTTTAGACAGGTTGTAATAAAGCCACAAAAAAAAAGCCCGGTAAACCGGGCTTTAGTATTATGTCCCGCACACTGTGGTGCACAGACGGTCTTACTTAGCCTTAGGGCGACGATTGGCCTTATGAATGGCCTGATTGTTCACCGCAAGTGCTGCTTCATGTACCGCTTCAGAAATGGTTGGGTGAGCAAACACCATCATACCCACATCTTCAGCACTCGAACCAAATTCCATGGCAACAACAATCTGCTGGCACAGATCGCCTGCATTCGGGCCGATCACGCTGGCACCAAGAATACGGTCCGTTTCAGCATCGGCAACAATCTTCACGAAGCCATCAGTATCAGCCGCAGCCATCGCACGACCGTTGGCCGCAAACGGGAACATACCAACGTTGTATTTTTCACCATTCGCCTTCAGCTCATCTTCTGTTTTACCCACCCAGGCAATTTCAGGGTGCGTGTAAATAACAGAAGGAATGCAATCGTAATTAATCTGAGCTTTATGACCAGCGATACGCTCGGCAACCATCACGCCCTCTTCAGACGCTTTATGTGCCAGCATAGGGCCCCGTACTACATCACCAACAGCCCACACTCCAGGTGCGTCTGTCTTACAGGTTTCGTCAACGTGAATAAATCCACGCTCATCGAGGTTCACACCACAATCACCGGACAGAAGACCTTCGGTGTAAGGACGACGACCGACCGCTACAATCAGCTTGTCGAATTCTTCTGACTTCTCACCGTCAGAATCCTGATAGGTCACCGTCACTTTCTTGCGCTTAACCTCGGTACCCGTAACTCGAGCCCCGACGCGAATATCCATGCCCTGCTTACCAAAGAGTTTTTTCGCTTCTTTGGCAACCGTCTGGTCAACAAGGTGCAAGAAGTTATCCTGCGCTTCGAGAACAGTGACTTCAGCACCAAGACGGCCCCATACGGAACCCAGTTCCAGACCAATAACACCTGCACCAATAACACCGAGGCGCTTCGGCACTTTTGTAAACTCGAGCGCGCCAGTTGAATCAACAATCACATCATCGGCCAGAGGCGCTGGTGGAATTTCAACCGGAACAGAACCTGTTGCGATAATCACGTTTTCTGCTTCAAGCACCTCAACGTTGCCGCTGTGATCGGTGAATTCCACATGCTTGTTTGCAAGCAACTTACCCGTGCCTTCAAACGAAGTCACACCGTTTGCTTTAAACAGTGTTGCGACACCCATCGTCAGGTTTTTCACGATCTGTTCTTTGCGGGCCATCATCTTTTCGATATCGATGGATACTTTGCCAGTTGAAATGCCGTGCAGCTCGAATTTCTCGTGCGCTTCTTCATATTTATGAGAGCTGTCGAGAAGTGCTTTCGACGGGATACAACCTACGTTCAGACACGTACCACCCAATACAGGCTTGTCTTCTTTACTGACCCATTTTTCAACACACGCAGTCTTCAGACCAAGCTGCGCACAACGAATAGCCGCCACATAACCACCAGGGCCACCACCGATGACTACAACATCAAATTGTTTGCTCATAATAAATCCTTAAATTTCCAAAACCCTATCAGATATCCAGCAACAGACGCGCTGGATCTTCGAGCAACTCTTTAATGGTTACCAGGAACTGCACTGCTTCTTTGCCATCGATCATTCTGTGATCGTAAGACAGTGCAAGATACATCATTGGCTGAATAACAACTTCGCCATTCACTGCCATCGGACGTTCCTGAATTTTATGCATACCCAGAATAGCAGTCTGAGGAGGATTCAGAATAGGCGTCGACATCAGTGACCCGAAAATACCACCGTTAGTGATGGTAAAGGTCCCGCCCTGCATATCATTGATACCCAGTTTGCCTTCGCGTCCACGCTTACCGAAGTCACCGATCGTGCTTTCAATTTCTGCCAGACCCATGCTGTCTGTATCACGCAGAACCGGTACAACCAGACCACGTTCAGTCGATACTGCCACACCGATATCCTGATAACCGTGGTAAACCATGTCGTTACCATCGATAGATGCGTTAACCGCTGGGAAACGCTTCAGGGCTTCAGTAGCTGCTTTCACGAAGAAAGACATGAAACCAAGTTTTACACCGTGCGTTTTTTCAAAAGTATCTTTGTACTTTTTACGCAGCTCCATCACCGGGCCCATATTCACTTCGTTGTAGGTCGTTAGCATGGCAGCGTTCTGTTGCGCCTCGACTAAGCGACGAGCAATAGTTGCTCGGAGACGAGTCATCGGAACACGTTTCTCGATGCGGTCACCTTCATCAGCCATAGGGGCAGCGGCGGCAGGAGCAGCAGGTGCCGACTTAGGCTCTTCTGCTTTTGGTTCTGGAGCAGTGGCAGGCGCCAGCGCAGAACCACCCTTCAGGTGATTAACGACATCTTCTTTGGTAACACGACCGTCTTTGCCAGTTGCCTTGATTGATGACGGAGCAATGTCATTTTCTTCGACCAGCTTACGCGCAGCCGGGCTCATGATGATGTCACCATCATCAGACGCATCTGCTGTTTCAGCAGGCGCCGACTCGGTTTCAGCAGGCGCTGAAGAAGACGCAGCATCCACCGCACCCTCTTCAAAGATTGCCAGAACTTCGTCACTGAGAACGACGTCGCCTTCTTCTTTATGGACGGTTTTCAATGAACCGTCCGCAGGAGCGACAACTTCCAGAACGACTTTATCCGTTTCAATATCCACCAGAAGCTCGTCGCGCTGGATGGGTTCACCCGGTTTTTTATGCCAGGTCGCCACAGTGCCATCAGCGACAGATTCAGGAAATGTGGGTGCCTTAATTTCGATGCTCATTCGATTTTCCTTAGAGTTCCTGCGATACGTCAGCCCTGGAGGTCCAGAGCGTCACGGATTAATTTTTCCTGTTGCTCCAGGTGGAGCGCCATGTAACCAGCAGCTGGAGAAGCAGAGTGATCTCGGCCTGCATACTCAAGATGCCATTTAGGATTCAGGTCATGCGCTACTTTGCGCATATGGTGCTGGCTGCTGTACCAGGCGCCCATGTTCATCGGTTCCTCCTGGACCCAGTAGATATCCTTGGCACCTTTATAAGGCTCAAGAATCTTACCGAGGAAGGTATGAGGGAACGGATAAATCTGCTCAATCCGAATGATCGCAATATCGTCGATCTCTTCCGCGCGGCGGCGTTCAAGTAAATCGTAGTAGACCTTACCGGAACAGAGCAAAATTCTGCGGACTTTTTTCGGATTAATATCATCAATTTCGTCGAGACAGGTACGGAATCGACCTTCAGCGAGCTCCTCCAGCGTACTGGTAGCCAACTTGTGGCGCAGTAACGACTTAGGCGACATGACCACCATAGGTTTACGCAACGGACGAATCATCTGACGGCGTAGCATATGGTAAACCTGCGCCGGAGTTGAAGGCACACAGATCTGAACATTGTGTTCTGCACACAACTGCAAATAACGCTCAAGGCGGGCAGACGAGTGCTCGGGGCCCTGACCTTCATAGCCATGTGGCAGAAGCATAGTCAGACCACACAAACGGCCCCACTTATGCTCACCAGACGAGATAAACTGATCGAACACCACCTGAGCGCCGTTAGCAAAGTCACCGAACTGCGCTTCCCAGATCACCAGAGTCCCTGGCGTTGTAGTGGCATAACCGTATTCAAATGCCAGCACCGCTTCTTCAGAAAGCAGAGAGTCATAGATGTCGAATTTAGGCTGACCTTCTTCAATATGTTGCAGTGGCACATGAGTCCCCGCATCTTTCTGGTTATGAAGAACGGCGTGACGATGCGAGAACGTACCTCGACCTACGTCCTGACCAGTCAGACGGATGCCATAGCCTTGCTTAATCAGGGTGGCGTACGCCATTGTCTCTGCAAAGCCCCAGTTGATCGGCAAAGCGCCCGCCGCCATTTTGCGACGGTCCTCAAGGATCTTACCGACCTGACGCTGAACCGCGAAACCCTCAGGTGGCTCCTGAAGCTGGTGCGCGAGCTCCTGCAACTGCTTCATATCAAACTTGGTGTCCGCCTTAGTCGTCCACTCATGGCCAAGGTAAGGGCTCCAATCAACGAACAATTCTTTGTTGGGTTCTTTCACCAGCGACTTAACAACGTGGAGACCATTATCCAGAGCCAGTCGATACTCTTCTTCAAGCTGCTTACTGGTGTCTTCCGTCAGAACACCCTCGTCAATCAGACGTTTGGCGTACAGTGTACGGGTTGTCGGATGACTCTTAATCTTGGAATACATCAACGGCTGAGTGCCAGACGGCTCGTCGGCTTCGTTGTGACCACGACGGCGATAACACACCAGATCAATTACCACGTCTTTGCGGAACTCATTACGGTAATCAACCGCCAGCTGAGTAACGAAAAGTACCGCTTCAGGATCATCACCGTTAACGTGCAGAATTGGCGCTTCTACCATTTTGGCTACGTCGGTGCAGTATTCTGTAGAGCGAGTATCTTCACGCTTCGACGTTGTAAACCCAACCTGGTTATTAATAACGATATGAACCGTGCCGCCGGTTTTATAAGCACGGGTCTGGGACATCTGGAATGTTTCCATCACAACGCCCTGACCAGCAAATGCTGAGTCGCCGTGGATACTGACGGGAACAACTTTCTCACCGACAGGGTCGTTACGACGATCCTGGCGGGCACGCACGGAGCCTTCAACAACCGGCGAAACAATTTCAAGGTGAGACGGGTTAAACGCCAGAGCGAGGTGAACTTCGCCCCCCGGTGTCATCACATTGGAAGAGAAACCCTGGTGATACTTCACATCGCCGTGAGACTCATACTCTGCCTTACCATCGAACTCATCAAACAGGTCAGACGTTTTCTTACCCAGAGTATTGATCAAAGTATTCAGACGACCCCGGTGAGCCATACCAATCACAAGCTCTTTGGCGCCATAGGTACCGCTGCGCTGAATCAGCTCGTCCATTAATGGAATAAGAGACTCGCCGCCTTCCAGACCGAAACGCTTAACCCCCGGGTAACGTGAACCAAGATATTTTTCCAACCCCTCTGCAGCCGTCAGGCGCTCCAGCAGGTGCATTTTAATCTCTTCACCGTACTTAGGATGCGAACGAACGCTCTCAAGGCGCTGTTGGAACCAACGCTGCTCCGCGGTGTTAACGATATGCATGTACTCCGCACCGACAGTGCCGCAGTAAGTCGTTTCCAATGCGTCGATGATTTCTTTCAGCGTTGCCTGATCCTGGCCGACAAAAAGATTACCTGTCTGGAACACAGTATCGAGATCAGAGCGCGTCAGACCATGAAAATGAAGGTCAAGATCGGGAACCGTCTCACGCGCCATCAGTGCCAGTGGGTCGAGCTTCGCATGCTGATGACCACGACCACGATAGGCGTTGATCAGCTGCAGGACTTTCATCTGCTTACGTTCATGCTCGCTGCTCACTGGCGCAGACGTCATTGGCTTGGCGCGACGCTGATTTTTCGAAATGAGTAGAAATTGATCCCGGATGGGCTTATGCGGGGTGTCGACGGTGCTGTTTTCGTCAACGCGGGGGAGTTTGTCGAAATAATTGCGCCACTCTTCTGGCACTTCGTTTGGATCGCGGAGATAAGTTTCGAACAACTCCTCGATGTAAGCAACATTGCCCCCCGCTAGCTGCGAAGTGCTCCATAGTTGCTCCATTGTCAGTTCGTGCATGTATGACCACCCTGTGTCAATTTCTGAACAAGGGAATGCCACCACAGAGATGCATGCACCGACTCTAGCACAAGGCGAAATAGAGGGTCGATCGGATAGATCGCAAGGCCTCTGAGGTAGCACCGGGATGCCCGGTTCCCTCAACTGTAAACTAGCTTAGTCAACAATGGGACTTTTTGGGTTCCATTGCGAATAAAATTGTCGACGTAAGCGGGTTGTATGTCCAACCCGACTTACGTCTCATACCACCAGTCGGAAGTGGTACCGTTACACCTGCTGTGACAGCAGCATGTTACGGATGTGTCCAATGGCGCGCGTTGGGTTCAAACCCTTCGGGCACACATTGACACAGTTCATAATTCCGCGGCAACGGAATACTGAGAACGGATCGCTCAAACCTGCCAATCGCTCTTCAGTCGACGTATCACGGCTGTCCGCCAGGAAACGATATGCCTGAAGAAGACCTGCTGGACCAACGAACTTGTCTGGGTTCCACCAGAACGAAGGACAAGACGTTGAACAACATGCGCACAGGATACACTCGTACAGACCATCAAGCTTCGCACGCTCTTCAGGAGACTGCAGACGCTCAATGGCAGGTGCTGGAGTATCGTTGTGCAGGTACGGCTTGATCTTCTCGTACTGCTGATAGAACAGCGACATGTCAATCACAAGGTCACGAATCACAGGCATACCTGGCAGCGGGCGCAGAACCAGCTTATCCATTTTGCCTTTGGTCGCTTCAGAGATCGGAGTAATACACGCCAGACCATTCTTACCATTGATGTTCATACCATCTGAACCACACACACCTTCACGGCATGAGCGACGGTAAGCAACAGAAACGTCCTGTTCCTTCACCAGGTGCAGCACATCCAGCACCATTACATCTTTACCACCAGGGATGGTAATTTCGTAATCCTGCATGTATGGCGCTTCATCCTTCTCAGGGTTGTAACGATAAACACTAACTAACATATCAACACTCCCCTCTTAGTAGGTACGGACTTTCGGTGGGAAGGCCTCAACGGTCTTAGGCGCGAAGTTAACCGCACGCTTGCCGATCGTTTTGGTTTCCGGGAAGTACAATGAGTGACACAGCCAGTTTTCGTCATCACGCTCGGTGAAGTCGTTACGGGCGTGAGCACCACGCGATTCTTTACGCTCAATCGCAGCAACCGCAGTTGCGTACGCAGTTTCGTAAAGGTTATCCAGTTCAAGTGCTTCAATACGCGCAGTATTGAATGCATTGCTCTTATCGTCGAGAACCGTGTTCTTAACACGCTCACCGATCTCTTTGAGCATTTCCAGACCTTTTTCCATGCTTGGGCCTTCACGGAATACACCGAAGTACAACTGCATGGTTTTCTGAAGATCAGCACGAACAGCAGCAACGCTATCGCCGGAAGTCTGAGTATTCAGACGATTCAGACGAGCCATTGCACGCTCGATATCTTCCTCGGTTGGATCAACAAAGTCGAAACCGTCTTTGAAGTTCTGTTCAACCTGCAGACCCACTGCGCGACCAAATACAACCAGGTCAAGCAGTGAGTTACCACCAAGGCGGTTGGCACCGTGTACAGATACACAAGCAATCTCACCGGCAGCATACAGACCTTCAACAACGACATCGTTGCCGTCTGCATCAACGGTCAGTGCCTGACCGCCAATATTCGTCGGAACACCGCCCATCATATAGTGACAGGTAGGAACAACAGGGATTGGTTCTTTAACAGGGTCAGCGTGGGCAAACGTACGAGACAGCTCAAGAATACCCGGAAGCTTAGCGTTCAGGGTTTCTTCGCCCAGGTGATCCAGTTTCAGGAACACGTGGTCGCCATCTTCACCACAACCGCGACCTTCAAGAATTTCCATAACCATGGAGCGTGCAACAACGTCACGACCTGCAAGGTCTTTCGCGTTAGGTGCATAACGTTCCATGAAACGCTCGCCGTCTTTATTGATGAGGTAACCACCTTCACCACGACAACCTTCAGTCACCAGAGTACCAGCACCCGCAATACCTGTTGGGTGGAACTGCCACATTTCCATGTCTTGCATAGGAACGCCAGCACGAACCGCCATACCAACACCGTCACCGGTATTGATCAGAGCGTTGGTAGTAGACTGATAGATACGACCAGCACCACCCGTTGCCAGAACAGTAGCCTTGGCTTTGATGTATACGGTTTCGCCCGACTCGATGTCGATAGCGATAACACCAGCCACCTGACCGTTTGCGTTTTTAACCAGATCAACGGCATACCATTCGTTCAGGAAGGTAGTACCGCCTTTCAGGTTGCCTTGGTACAGAGCGTGAAGAAGCGCGTGACCTGTACGGTCAGCCGCTGCACAAGTACGAGCTGCCTGAGTAGGATCGTTAGGGCCTTTCGACTGACCACCGAACGGACGCTGATAAATACGACCTTCTTCGGTACGTGAGAAAGGAAGACCCATATGCTCAAGCTCGAATACAGCCTGCGGGCCGACTGAGCACATGTACTCGATAGCGTCCTGGTCACCGATGTAATCGGAACCCTTGACGGTATCGTACATGTGCCAGCGCCAATCATCGTTCGGATCAGCAGACGCGATTGCGCACGTGATACCGCCCTGGGCAGATACCGTGTGCGAGCGGGTTGGGAATACTTTAGTAACACATGCGGTCTTGATACCTGACTCAGTCAGCTGCAGTGCAGCACGCATGCCTGCACCACCGCCACCAATTACGATGGCGTCAAACGACATAGTTCTGATTTTGCTGCTCATGACTTACACGCTCCAGAGAATATCGATGCCCCAGACCAGGTAAGTGAACAGGAAACCTGCCATTACCAGCTGGAAAATAAAACGAAGAGACGTCGACCCGGTGATGTAGTCAGTGGAAATTGTCCACATACCAACCCAGGCGTGAGCACAGATAGAGATCAGTGCCGCCAGGCTGAATACTTTCATCCACACCTGAGAAAAAAGACCGTGCCACTCAGCAAAAGTCAGGTCCGGAGTAGCGACTACGAATCCAAACAGGAACAGAGTGTAAATAGCAAGAATGACAGCTGACAGACGCTGAATCACCCAATCGTAAAGGCCACTACGGCCAAAGTTTGTAACACTGTTTACCATACCCAGACTCCCGCCAGAACGATCACTACGACACCGGCAATCAAAGTAATGATTGCGCCGGTACGACCGCTTTCTTTGGTTTCACCAATTCCCATATCCATCAACAGGTGTTTTACACCCGCCACAAAGTGATAACCCAAAGCAGACAGAATGCCCCAGGTGATGAACTTGGCCAGGCCACCATTCATTACTTCTTTCAGCTCATTGAAAGATTGCTCAGACTCCAGCGAAGCTCCAAGTGCACGGAGCATGAAGGCCACTGCAAAAAACAGAGCAAAGCCAGAAATACGGTGCAGGATGGACGCCTTGGCAGGAAGTGGGAGCTCAATAGTAGTCAGATCCAGATTTTTAGGTCTATTGCTATTCACGGCTCTATTACACTCTTATATGGGCCCGAAACTCCTGTCCGAAATCACTCAGACTGGCCCCGGGCACAGGCTCACGAAGGTTGACGATCCCCCTGTACAAGTCTTGCACAAGTTTGTCGCCGCGACAAATTATAAGCAGCGTAACCGTGTTTTACAAATGGCATGACAGCCTTATGACAGAGCATTCGGCAATTTCACCCCGTATATCTACACTGTTGACTGGTTGAGGTATCCCTGATGATGCGAGCAGTAACCGCAGCACCAGCAAATCCCGGCTCCAACGTCAGACATTAGTCGCAGGCTCCGGGTTAACAATCTGAACCATCTATACTTGACTCGAACCAGAAACTTATCATTGCCCTGGCGACAATTGACAAACCAGCTCCACAATCTATAGTTGTGCCCCTTTGTTTGGGGGTAACACCTTAAAAAGTGTTCTCTCCTGTGCTGAAATTCTGGCTGACCAGGCTGAATTTCGCAGCTGTAAAAAGCACAGCGACCGGGAGAGTTGGAGAACTTACAATGTTCTCTGGGGTATTAATCAGATAGCAGGAGGCCTCATTTCATGGCTGACAAGAAAGCAACACTGAAAGTCGATGGCGTAGAAGAAACATTAGAACTGCCGGTATACGAAGGCACCGTAGGACCTGATGTCGTCGACGTTCGCAGTCTGACTGGCAAAGGCCTGTTTACATACGACCCTGGCTTTGTATCAACCGCAGCAACCGAATCTGCGATTACATACATCGACGGCGCAGCTGGCGTACTGCTTCACCGCGGTTACCCAATTGATCAACTGGCTGAGAAGTCAGACTACCTGGAAACCTGCTACCTGCTGCTGCACGGCGAGCTGCCTGATGCAGAGCAAAAAGAAACATTCGTCAGCACCATTAAGAACCACACTATGGTTCATGAGCAGCTGAGCCATTTCTTCAACGGCTTCCGACGTGATGCTCACCCGATGGCTGTTATGTGTGGTGTTGTTGGTGCACTCTCTGCGTTCTATCACGACTCACTGGATATCCATGACGAGCATTCCCGCATGGTATCTGCACACCGTCTGATCGCGAAAATGCCGACACTCGCTGCAATGGTTTACAAGTACAGTATCGGCCAGCCGTTCATGTACCCGCGCAACGACCTGAGCTACGCAGAAAACTTCCTGCACATGATGTTCAACACGCCATGTGAAGAGAAGAAAGTAAGTCCGGTTCTGGCAAAAGCAATGGACCGTATCTTCCTGTTGCACGCTGACCACGAACAGAATGCATCGACCTCAACCGTACGCCTGGCTGGCTCTACTGGCGCCAACCCGTTCGCATGTATTGCGTCTGGTATCGCTGCACTCTGGGGCCCCGCCCACGGTGGTGCAAACGAAGCCGTTCTGAACATGCTGAATGAGATCGGCGACGAGTCAAACATCGACAAGTTCGTTGCAAAAGCGAAAGACAAAGAAGATCCATTCCGTCTGATGGGCTTCGGTCACCGCGTTTACAAGAACTTCGACCCACGCGCTAAAGTCATGAAGCAGACCTGTGACGAAGTTCTGGCTGAGCTCGGTATGGAAGATGATCCACTGCTGAAGATCGCGATGAAGCTGGAGAAGATTGCGACTGAAGACGAGTACTTCATTAAACGTGGTCTGTATCCTAACGTTGACTTCTACTCGGGTATCATCCTGAAAGCCATCGGCATCCCGACTGAGATGTTCACTGTGATCTTTGCAACTGGCCGTACTCCGGGCTGGATTGCACACTGGAACGAAATGATCAGCGGCAACTACCGTATCGGTCGCCCGCGTCAGCTGTACACTGGTTACGCTAAGCGTGACTACCCAGGCTAACGCCAGGGATAAGAAAAGCCGCTGACCAGCGGCTTTTTTTTTCGCCTCGAAAAACTGCACATAAGGATACCCCGTGAATATTCTCTTTATCGGCCTTGGCAATATGGGCGCCCCCATGGCTGCGCACCTCGCCAGCGCAGGCCACTCCCTGACCGTAGCAAACCGCAGCCCTGCCAAGGTTGCCCAGTGGCTCGCCAGCAACCAGGGGCAGGCATTAGCAACGCCCTCTACCCTCCCCGTGCAGACGGACGCTGTCATACTCTGCGTGAGCCGGGATGAAGACGTCGAAGAGTGGCTGATAGATAACGGTATAATAAATCAACTCAAGCCGGGTGCACTGATCGTCGATCACAGCACCACGAGTGCAGGCCTGGCCGAACGGATGGCCGCCGAAGCCTCAGAGAATGGCGTATATTTCTGTGATGTTCCCGTATCAGGCGGTCAGCAAGGTGCTCAGAATGGTCAGTTATCACTTATGGCGGGATGTGATTCCAACGCCTACGAGCGACTGGTAGATCTCACAGCACCATACACCAAAGCCATTGCGCACATGGGCGATCCGGGCTGTGGCCAGAAGACCAAGATGGTCAATCAGATCTGTGTCGCCGGACTGATTCAGTCTCTGGCCGAAGGGATCCACTTCGCTCAGGAAAGCGGCCTTGATCCAAAGAAGGTCATGGAGCTTGTCGGGCAAGGCGCCGCCAGTAGCTGGCAACTGATCAACCGCCACCAAACCATGATAGACGGCGACTACGACCACGGATTTGCTGTCTCGCTAATGCACAAGGACCTGCAAATCTGCCTCCACGAAGCCAGAGCTGAAGGCGTTTCTCTGCCCATCACCGAGATTGTGGATAGCTATTACCAACAACTCGAATCGGATGGCAACGGCCATAAAGACACGTCATCCCTGCTTTTACGACTACAGAAGCGCGAATAAAAGCAAGAGCCAGAAGGACACAGAACCTGACTATTGCATGACTTACACTGTTATGACTGGCTCCGGTGCGTACTTGTACTAAGCTAAGTTCAAACCTTTTCCGGATGCGAACTCCATGGCGCAACTTGAACGACATTCTCTCAGCCGCTCCGTCCCGGACGACCAGCTGAACTGGAGCCAGATAGGCGAGACACTTACCTTACTGGCACTTGCCGTTGCACAGATCGACACCTCGATGAAGGAAGGCAATGACTCAGTGGATACGCTGACGCACAGCTTCACCTCGATCGCCAGCAAATCGCGCCTGCTGCTGGATCATTTCGCAAAGGTAGACCCGGACGCTCCGCAAGACATTAAAGACGCTGCTGAAATCATTCATCAGGAAGTCGGCAAAGCGGTGGTCGCCTTCCAGTTTTACGACCGTCTGTCACAGCGCATGGAACACGTTGGTGAAAGCCTTGAAAAGATGGGCCACCTGATAAGCGACCCTAAAGGGCGCTATATCGAAAAAGAATGGGTTCAGCTGCAAACCGAAATCAAAGCCAACTACACCATGGAAGCTGAGCGTATTATGTTCGAGCACATCCTCGCGGGCCGCTCCATCGCAGAAGCACTGGAAATCTATCATCACCACTTCAACAAGCCGATGGACGATACCTTCGGTACCGATGACGACATCGAACTATTCTGATACTACCGAAAGCGCCTCACCAACACTGAGGCGCTGACCATTGAACAGCGCGTTCTGCCCAAATATTATTTTCCCATCCAGCCTGCAGAGGGTTTTAAGTGCGCTCATCACCTCGGGACTGCGCTCCAGCGTGTCCGGATCACGCGTTGGGATAACACATCGTTCGCAAGGCTTAACTAGTGGTAACCGGTTTCCCTCAGGTGTCATCAGCGCCGCCCATTCACGTTCATCAAATGCTGAAGCGGCTCCCTCAATCACCACATTCGGGCGAAAACGCCGGACATCGACCGGCAACTTTGCAAGCTCGCTTAGGGCATCCAGGCTCTCCTGAGTAACAATGAGAAGCGGAAAACCATCGGCGTACCCAACAGCCGTATCCTTCGGCGCGTATTGGCTATCTGCCCGGCGAGGGTTGTTGTCAGGAAGCATGAATAACCGAACTGTCTGCCCCAGAATATCGGTCAACCAGACACTAACATTATCCCCACAATCAACGCCTGTTACTTCATCGCTCCATATACGGACACGCTGTGGCTCTGACGATGACTTCATTGATACACGAATCTCTGCCCTCTCAGGGTAAGAAAGTACGAGTTCATCGCGCTCGAACCGAGGTTGAATACGCGCCATGGCTGGCAGTTCACGCTGGGTGAGAAAGTCACCTTCAGGGGACGCTATAACAAAACGTCGATCCCCCTGGGGGCCATTTTCATCGAAGCTCAACGCGTCGACCTCAATTCCGGCACAGGACTTAACGGGATAAACAAACAGGCGGGAAATTTTCATAAGGGCTCCTTAGAGCCCTGTAGTGTATACGTCGGATTCTGACAGGTATATGCCGTTAACCAGCGCTGGATTGCTCGACTTTCATACGAATCAGTTTCTGCACTTCTTCGGCCAGACTGTGCGGTTTGAATTTCGATAGAAAGCCATCACAACCGACTTTCTCGACCATGGCTTTATTAAAGTTACCGGACAGCGACGTGTGTAGAATCACAAAGGTATCTTTTAACTCAGGGTCCTGGCGTATTTCAGTCGTCAGCATATACCCATCCATTTCGGGCATCTCTGCGTCCGTAATAATCATCAACAGGCGGTCGCGTATATCACGCCCCTCCTGCTTCCAGTGCATCAGTGTCTGATAGGCTTCCAGACCATTCCTTGCCTGAACAATATTGAGGCCCATCGGCGCGATCACATTTTTCATCTGCTCCAGAGCAACATTCGAGTCATCAACGATCAGGATGTCTTTACCACGCACCTGCTCAAGCAGGTCGCGATCATACGCATCTTCGGTCAACTCCAGCTCGTAAGGGCTGATTTCAGCAAGAACTTTCTCGACGTCAATAATCTCAACAATGCGTTCATCAATCCGGGTAATAGCAGTCAGGTAGTGCTGGCGGCCCGCTCCTCCGGGGGGAGGCAGAATCTCATTCCAGTTCATGTTTACAATGCGGTCGACCCCCCCCACAAGAAACGCCTGAATGGTCATGTTGTATTCAGTAACAATAATATTGCAGTTGCTGGTATCCCCTGTCATCGGGCCCATTTTCACCGCCGCCCTGAGATCAACTACCGGCACCGTCTGGCCTCTGACATGGCAGACACCGCGAATACATGGATGGCTGTCCGGAATCTTAGTCAGGTCGGGCAGGCGCATGACCTCTTGAACCTTGAACACATTGATTGCAAAGTATTGCTGGCCACCCAAATGGAACAGCAGTAGTTCCAGCCTGTTCTGCCCAACGAGCTGGGTTCGGGCGTCAACACTGCTGAGTACGTTGCTCATAATCTACTCCGGACTTCGTTACTCAGAAAAGTGTAGTCAAGCATCACCAAAACGCAGAACAAAATACCAGCTACACTTACTTTAATTACCGGACAAACGTGCGCTCCGGCGCGACAGGTGTCGATAAGGCGCAATAAAACAGTCAGGACTACGCATGCAAGACCGCCCACTACTGGCCCGACAGCCCATTCTGGACAGAGACAAAGCTATTTATGCCTACGAGCTACTGTGCAGGCCAATTCCTGATGCAACAGAGGCCTGGCAAGACGCACATGGCAACAGCGCGACCACCGAAGTCGTAATTGGTGCGATTCATGAGATTGGCATGGCACTTGTCACGGGAGGAAGGCCTGCCTTCGTTAACTTCACAGCAGACTTCCTGAGCATCGACCTGCCGCTGTCACCAGACGAGATGGTGATTGAGCTACTGGAACATATCCCAGCGACAGACAAGAACATAAATGCCGTTATTCGCCTGAAACAGCAAGGCTTCCGCATTGCCGTCGACGATTTCACTGGCGATGAAGCTCAAGCGGCGTGGCTGAAATACGCCGACATTGTTAAAGTTGACCTCCCTGCGGTTGGCTCGCTTGATGCTGCCAGTGCGGTCCGCAATGAATTTCACCGCGAAGGCCTTATCTGGCTGGCGGAGAAGGTAGAAACCTACGAGGAGTTCGAGCACTGCAGAGCTGCAGGCTACGACTTATTCCAAGGCTATTTTTTCTCGAAGCCCGCCGTTCTGTTCGGACGCCGGACACCCGACTCCCATATTGCTGTCATGCAGCTCTTAGGAGCACTAAATCAGGAAGAAGCTGACTTCGACGATATTGTCGATACTGTGCGCCGCGACCCTCAATTAAGTTATCGTTTGTTACAGATGGCTAACTCCCCTCAGGTGAACCAGGGATCCTCAATTACAAGCCTGCAGAGAGCAGCTACTGCACTTGGCCTCAATCGTATACGTAACTGGGCGAACCTTCTGGCCCTTGGCAAACTCTCGGACAAACCAGCCATCCTGCAACAGCAGGCCCTGTTTCGTGGCTACCTGATGCAGAATCTGTCCTCGGTCACTAAGACGATGGAGCCCGATACCGCATTCACTCTTGGGCTGTTCTCGTTACTTGACGCCATGCTGGATATGCCTATCGACGAAGTCTGTGCCCGGGTCAATCTGCCCAAAGAGCTGACCCAAGCAATCACCGAAAATGCTGGTCCCTACGGTAAGCACCTGAAAGCACTGTTGCAGTGGGAAAAAGGCGCAGCCGACGCCATCGACTGGGCCTCACTTGATGTTTCACCAGGTGAACTGGAAGCCAGCATCGAACAAGCTATCCATACGGTTTCGCATCAATCAGGCGATCTCAGCCTCTGACAGGTTCGCAGCCTGCTCAGACTGAGCCGATGGCAGTGAATAGTATTGCATCCACAGGCGGCGGTAGCGCTCTACCTCTGCCGCCCAGTGCTCATCAGACCAACCCAGCATGGGCTGAAGTCGTTCCTTAAGCTCAGGGAGTAAATCCAGACCGCCATTCTTGAGCAACAGACCCAGGCGATTGCGGCGCAGCAATAAGTCATCGAGATGCACAACCGCCTCACTCGCGGCCTGCCAACGCAATTCTGCCCAACATGCGTGCGTTCCCGGAATAGACTGGAGATCCGCAGCGCCACCATGTGCCTTGGCTGTCCTAATGATTTCAGCCGCATCCTGACCGTAAAATCCTGCCAGGCGGTGCGCCATCTCTTCACCGACAAGAGAAGCTACGCTCGTCTCTGTTTTGCTGAACACCGGGGCTTTCTTATCAACGTCGTATTCGGGTAGCTCATCCCGAGCTTCTTTCAGAACGTCCAGAGCAATCAGACGAAACGTTGTCAGCTTGCCGCCACTGACAGACACCACGCGACCATCCTTCCAGACGGTATGATCGCGGCTTTCTTTTGAACTGTTTTTCGCACCACTGGCAACCAATGGACGAACACCCGCCCAGCTTGAGATCACGTCCTGTTCCTGAATACCGGCTGCGGGAAACTGAAACGCAGCCAGAGCAAGAAGGTAATCCATCTCACGGCGGGTAATACCTACTTCACCATTGTCGGGTTTAGGATGATCGAGATCGGTTGTGCCAATCACTGTCCGGCCTTCCCACGGATAGACAAAGATCGGTCGCTGATCCTCAGGGTGGAGAATTGTGAAAGAAACATCCACTGGTAAGCGCTCTGCCGGAATCACAATGTGACTGCCACGTGCCGGACGCACATCAGCACTCTGGCCCAGTTGCTCCCGTAACTCATTAACCCAGACGCCTGTCGCATTCACCAGTACCGAAGCCGATACTTTGCAGCTCGCTCCTCCGATCGTGTCTCTCAGCGTAACAGTGACGCTGTCAGCATTCTGCTCGGTACCGTCAACCGCGACGTAATTGATTACCTCAGCCCCATCACGACGGGCTTCATGGAGGATACGCATCACCAGACGACTGTCATCCGTGACGGCATCCGCAAACTCCGATGCACCCGCAAGTCCCTCCGGGTTGATGAACGGATATCGTTCACGAATAGCGGCGGCGCCATGAAAGGTATGGTATTTCCGGCGGGCCAGCAGATCATAAACCTTAAGCAACATGCCGAATGCAAACCGCCCCGGAAAACGCCCTTCGTAGTGCGGCATCATATACGGCATAAGATCCACCAACCCCGGGGCTTCCTGCATCAGCCGCTCGCGCTCTTTTACAGAATGCAGCGTTGTGCGCACATCGCCCTGGGCGATATAACGAAGTCCACCGTGAACCATTTTTGAAGAGCGACTGGAGGTCCCCCAGGAAAAGTCCTGGCGATCAACAAGTAACACACGCAGGCCTCGCCGGGCCGCTTCTCTGGCCACTCCCGCGCCGGTGACACCACCACCAGCGATGACAATATCCCAATGTGTATTCTCGGTCAGAGCACGCCAGCTGCGCTCTCTTCCACCAGACTTCCAATCAATTATGGACATAGATCTCCCCCTTTTGAGCATTCTGCGCCATCCCGTGTCAGAAATGAAAGCGACGGAAACTATGTAACCGGGCACTAACATTCTGTAACACACATGTGCTTGCCGCACACGAAGCGTTAAACCAGTATAACGATCATCCTATGTTTCTGCTGATCTACCCGTTAGGTGCGGTTCTGACACAGAATGTTCCAGATACATGGAAGAGCTTATGAACAAGAATAATAATTATGTCCCCGGCACAGTGTCGTCGGCGTTCGTACGTCTGTTTCTACGTACAGCGCAGGACTACGGCATAGCGCCAACCGATGTACTCAACGCATGCTCTGTTAATCACGGAGTACTTGATAATCGCCTGGCAAGAGTCGAAGCCTGCGATTTCGAAGCGATGATGCGCTGGATGATTACTAAGGCAGGCGATCCTGAATTTGGTTTCAAGAGCGCCCGCTATGTCGCACCAGGCGCATTTGGTCTGGTCGGCTATCTGATCATGAATTGTCAAAGTGGCGGTGAAGCCTTCCGCCTGGTGCCTCGCTATGAAGCACTTATTGGCAATCTGGGCACAACAGACCTCGCCGAAGGTGAACACATCGTCTCAGTACGCTGGAACTGCTATTGCCGCGATCCACTGGTCCGCCCTCATCTGATTGATGAATATCTGGCCACGACCGTCGAGTACGCGCGCTGGGTAACCGGCCGGGACGATATCGGACCGATAAGAATCTATTTCGAACACAAAGCCCCACCGGCGGAAACCCTTGAGCGCTATCAAGAATACTTCCGCTGCGAACTGATCTTTGATTCAGGAGTAAACGTTATGGAGTTTGACGCATCACTGATGGACCTGCCGATTCGCCATCCCGACCCAACACTGCTTAAAACGCTGCAAGAGCAGGCAGAAAAGCAGCATCAGGAACTGCAACAGTGTGACCCTGTCGTCATCCAGGTACGCTCTACCCTGCAGAACATGATGGAAAGAACGATCCCTCGACGTGAGCGTGTAGCAAGCCAACTGGGCATGTCTGAGCGCACCCTGCAGCGACGCCTTCTGGAGGCAGAGTCATCTTATCAGCAGATTCTCGACGAACTCCGACTCGAACTGTCTCAGGAATGGCTGACAACAAAAGAATGGTCCGTATCGGACATCGCGTTGCGACTGGGGTTCACTGAACCGCGTTCGTTCCAACGCCGCTTCAAGACCTGGACTGGGATTTCGCCGGGTGAATTCCGTCGTCGGGAACTGAACACTTCGATGGAGCAATCTGCCCGCCAGGCACGCAGCGCCTGAAGAAATATTAGGCCGACTCAGGCCTCGCTGATTTGTATCAGTAACTGATCTTTCACCCGCTCGGGGGTGATTTCTCGATAGCATGGCGGCTGAATGTCGCCGGGCTCATTCAGCAGACACTGCTTCGAGCGACATGGCGCACATTCGAGATCACTCTTAATGATTTCACAGTGCGGCCCCAGTACCCCCGTCAGAGTGGCATCGGTTGATCCAAAGATAGCGATCATTCCCGTTTCCATGGCTGCGGCCAGATGAGACAAGCCAGAGTCCACACCGACGACGCCCTCTGCATAGGCAAGCCAGGCACTGACTTCATTCAACGGCATTCGCGGAAGCACCTGAGCACCCTCGATACCATCAACAATGCGCTCAGCCCGTTCACGCTCTTCGTCATTCCCCCAGAGCAAGACCACTTTCTTGCCCTGAGCAACGCCCAACTCAGCCAGCGAACGCCAGTAGGCCTCAGGCCACAGCTTTGTTACCCATGTTGTTCCATGAAGAAATACCCAATACTCACCTTCAATATCAGGCCGCTGCCAACGAGACTTATCAATGCCGTAAGCCAGTTGTTCGGGCAGCCGGTAGTTCAGTGCCCGGGCAAATAACTGACGCGTTCGGAGAATCGCGTGCTGGCCCTTAGGCACACGAATACGACGTTTGTACGCGAGAGCCGCAAGTGGCTCTCGCAGGCTCGCACGATCAAGGCCAGCTTTGGTCCCGCGCGCCAGACGGGTAAAGACAGCACTTTTTATGAGACCTTGAGCATCAAGAACCAGGTCGTACTTTTCTTTTCGAATTGAACGATAAAAGGCCTTCATTTCTGCACGCACTGCCGGGTCTTTTAACGACTTACGCCAACGTCGCCACGCAACCGGAATCACACGGGTGACTGCCGGGTGCCATTCGGGCACTTCGCTGAAACCTTCCTCAACGACCCAGTGAAATTCAATATCGGGCACCTGCCGGAACGCGTCCTGCACCGCAGGTAGCGTATGAAATACATCTCCAAGAGACGATGTTTTAACCAACAGAACTTTCAACTGAGTTTCTCCAACAACGGGCAGTAAGCCTGACGATTCAGGCGCGAACATGGGCAAATTGTAGCGGAATGACACAAAGCGCAACAGATGCGAATAAACGCCGCGGGTTTCCCCGGTATTGCCACATGGGTTTTCAACATAGAGAATACGCGCCTGCTTCATAACAGGACTCTTCTTCTCGTGTTGAAATCTTGGAAATTCTGGCTGGGTACGGCCTTATTATTAGGCCTGGTCTGGTTAGTAGAGGCACATTATGGATGGGCTAACGTTGCCGAGAGCTGGCAAACCATTGAACCTCGCCAGCTTATTATCGCGCTGGCACTGATGCTCGTCAGTTATCTTTTGAGGGCCCTGCGTTTCTACGATTTTTTTGGCAGCTACACCAAGGGTCAGTTCACTCCCCTTTTAAGAATTACAGTACTTCATAATTTTTTTAACAACCTTTTGCCTATGCGCAGCGGTGAAGCGACCTTCCCGCTCCTGATGAAACAGCAGTATCAGGTTCCTTACCGACATTCCGGGCCTGCACTGCTCTGGCTCAGGCTGCTCGACCTCTACGTTCTGCTCGCCCTGGCCTTCATAAGTCTGCAAAGCCTGATGCCATGGGGAGAGGAAATACGCTACGCACTGGCGGGAGCTGTACTCGCCGCACCGCTACTCGCTCTCGTTTTACAGGAAATGGTGCGTAAACATCTGCAAACCGGTCAGGGCTGGAAAGCCAAAGTGCTGGAATTAATGACAGCTTTGCCAGACAACCCCTTCACTTTTATCCGCGCCCTGCTCTGGACCATCATCAACTGGGTAGTAAAACTCGCTGTCTTCAGTTGGTTACTCAGTGCCTTCACTGGGCTGACTCTCAGCGCAAGCTGGAGCGGCGCCACTACGGGCGAACTCAGCTCAGTACTGCCAATTCACGGACTGGCGGGCGCTGGAACCTACGAAGCCGGTGTACTGGCTGGCCTCCTCCCCTGGGGGATCGAGAGCGGCCCAGCTCTTGCAGCAGCGGTAAACCTGCACCTGTTCGTACTCGGCAGCACCTTTATCCTCACGGGAATACTGACGCTTGCAACTCAGCGTTCGGTGATTAAGCACTGAAGCAGCCGGATTCTGAGGGAAGCAGTTATTTTACCGGGTACGAGTTTCCGGTATCATCGCGCACGACTTTCTTAAGACTAAGCGTGGTATCTCCCTTGACTGAGGCAAAAAACGCCAAGCCATCTCTCTCAATCGTTATTCCTATGTATAACGAAATAGAAAATGCAAAACCCATGGTGGAAGCGGTTCACAATGCTCTGTCTACTTACCAAGGTAAGTGGGAGCTACTGGTCGTCGACGACGGTTCGACTGACGGCACACCTCAGGCCCTGCAACGCGAAGCTGACCAGTACGGTCGTCATGTGCGTGTTATTGAGCTGCGCCGAAACTTCGGTCAGACAGCTGCGATGCAGGCGGGTATCGGCGAAGCCCGTGGCGACCTGATCGCAACGCTCGACGGTGACCTGCAGAATGACCCGGGCGATATACCACGCATGGTTGACCACCTGATCGAACGCGACCTCGACCTGTTGACCGGCTGGCGCAAAAACCGTAAGGACGACCTGTTCCTGCGTAAGATTCCATCACGTATTGCTAACCGTCTGATTGGTAAAATCACAGGTGTACGCATCAACGACTACGGCTGTTCTCTGAAAATCTACAAGTCGTCCGTCATCAAGCAGGTCCGTCTGTACGGCGAAATGCACCGCTTTATCCCAGCCTGGGTGGCCGCTGTTGTACCACCAAGCCGTATCGGCGAAATTGTGGTTAACCACAACGCTCGCACCGCCGGCGAATCGAAGTACGGCATTTCGCGTACTTTCCGGGTGATCCTGGACCTGCTTTCTGTTTACTTTTTCATGCGTTACCGCGCCCGCCCGGGTCACTTTTTCGGCTCGATCGGCCTGGCACTGGGATCGGTAAGCTCATTACTGCTGGTCTATCTCGCGATTGTTAAATTCGCCATGGGCGAAGACATAGGCGGCCGGCCACTCTTCCTGATCGCGATCGTCTTCCTGATTGCATCGCTCCAATTCCTGACTACGGGTGTACTCTCAGAACTGATCTCCCGCACGTATTTTGAATCATCGAAGCGCGAGCAGTACGTTATCTACCACAGAGACGACGAAGTACCTGCAAGTGACGATGACTGGGCCGCAGCCAGCGAGTCAGCCCAGGCACCTGACACCAGCGCATCCGGGACAACGAACTCATCGACCAGTTGATTTCTTTATGAGCCGCACTGCACTGCCTCTCTGGCTGTTGGGGTTTGTCGTCGTTCTGATGACCATGAACCTCAACGGCTTCCTGCTGTTTGACCACGATGAAGGCGCATTCAGCGAAGCGACACGGGGGATGTTTGAGCGTGGTGATTTCATTACCACCTACCTCAACGACCGCATACGTTTTGATAAACCCATCCTGATCTACTGGCTTCAGGCCGCGTCGGTTGCAGCATTCGGCACCGATGTCTGGGTATTCCGCCTTCCATCCGCACTGGCAGGGATTCTTTGGGTGCTGGCAATATTTGCCTTCACACGCCGCGTGACTGACCAACAGACGGCCATTGCCGCTGCACTCATAGCTGCCACTGCCGCTGGCATCAATGCGATCACACACGTTGCCACTGCAGACGGGCTTCTCAACATGATACTGGCAACCACGATGCTTGCCATGTATCTGTATTCTCAGGCGCCATCCCGAGGTCTGCTGGTCGGCATTTATGTGTTGATGGCTTTGGGCACTCTCACCAAAGGCCCGGTGGCAGTTGCCATCCCATTTTTGGCCGGAGGATTGTTCTACCTGAGCAGTGGTTACCGCCAGGAATTCCTGCGTGCCATCTTCTACATCCCCGGCTGGATTATATTCCTGTTGATCGCAGCTCCCTGGTACATCGCGGCCTATCAGATCCACGGTCAGGAGTTCATTGACGGTTTCTTCATGAAACACAACGTCAATCGCTTCAACAACGCCATGGAAGGACACGATGGTGGCTTGCTGTTTTACCCAATGGTGTTGCCTTTCATACTCGCACCGTTTGGAGGGCTGATGATTCGCATACTGCCTTCCATCAAAACCACGCTGACCGGTGGCGACCATCTGAATCGCTTCTTGTGGATCTGGTTTCTGGTCGTCCTGGTATTATTCAGTCTCGCCAGCACGAAGCTGCCGCACTACATCCTCTATGGTGTGACACCGCTGGTTATTCTGATGGCGCGTTACCGCAACTGGCTACAGAGCCGGGTACTGGCCGCCGTCTTTCCGCTGATTCTGTTTGGCCTTATGGTTGCCTTCCCATTATTGATCCCAATCGTCGAGGCGCGACTGACCAACCCCATTGAGATCGCCACAGCACAGCGTGCGGCCGAGTACTTCAATACCGACTTCGTGATTCTGGCGGGGCTGGGGACGCTCGTCGCGCTTGCGTTTATTTTCTGGAAGCGCTTCAGCCCCTGGTTTGGCCTTGTACTGGCGGGTGTCGTGCAGTCTGTTCTGCTTTGGTTCCTGTTCATCCCGACCTTCAGTGAAACCCAGCAGCGCCCGGTCTGGGAAGCTGCAATGTTTGCCAAAGAGCTGGGCGAACCGGTAGTGACGCAATCAATCGACATGCCAAGCTTTAACGTTTATCTCGATACCTGGACAGAGCGTCGCCGTCTGCAACCAGGCGAGGTCGGCTTCGCCCGCGAAGACAGAGTGAAACGGATTGAGCACCCATTTGATGTGCTCTATCAATCAGGCCCAATCATGATTATTCGCCACAGCGGCGAACAACCAACAAGCGAAGCAACCGAATGAAGACCGATACCCTGCTGATCAGCCTCGCCATGATACTGCTTGTTTTAGCAGCTGGCGTAACGTCGCAAGGCTCTAATCAAGAAATCTTCCTCTGGTTCAACGCCAATGCTGGTGTACTGCCGGATGCCTTTTGGGCCAACATGACCTTCGTAGCAGACACCTTGTTTGCCGTTGCCGTCATTGCGCTTGTTGCCAGCCGATACCCACATATTTTCAACTCTGGGTTTGTACTACTGATTATCGGCGCTTTGTTTGTTCATGGCCTGAAGAACCTGCTTGAGATACCACGTCCCCCTGCCGTATTGGATGCCGACATGTTCAAGGTCATTGGTCCAGTTGTAAAAAACCACGCCTTCCCATCCGGACACTCCTTCACGGCACTGGCGACCGCCGGCTTACTCGCTCTCAACATGCGTAGCTTGAGTGGCACGATTGCACTCCTTGTGATTGCCTTAACCGCCGCGATCAGTCGCGCAGCTGTCGGCGCGCATTGGCCGCTCGACATCCTCGTCGGCTCTGCTGCAGGTCTGATCTTCGCATTGATCGCCCAAAAGCTGACTGACGAGATCTGGTGGCTACAAGGTAAAGGCCTTGAACGCTTCGCAGCAGGCCTCATGACCATCACCTGCGTTACCATGATATTTCACGACAGCCGCTACCCTGACACCCGCATCCTGACTGTCGCGGCTGCCGTCATTGCCCTGCTGGCACTTGCCTCATATTGGCGCCAGACGGTCGCTGCTTTGCGTAAGTGAGCCAAATCCGGCCCCTATCCACTGAAATCAAACATTTTGATTTGTTCCCGGCGCCCAGTGCTTTATAGTGATGGGCTTCTGTGGGAGGAGGCGTCCGTGAGCCTCCCACGTGTGTCTAAGGTATCAGAACAGAAGGCAAGGTTTAGTCGTAATGCGCCGCGTCGTTATCACTGGGTTAGGAATTGTTAGTTGCATCGGCAATAATAAGGAAGAGGTACTGACCTCCCTGAAAGGCCAGACATCGGGTATCCGTTATATCCCTGAGTATGAAGAAGCCGGTTTCAGAAGCCATATTGCCGGTCGGCCACAGATAAGCCCAGATGACCATATCGATCGTAAACAACGCCGCTTTATGGGCGATTCTGCTGCATATTCCTACATTGCACTGAAAGAAGCCATTGCCGACGCTGGTCTCAGCGTCGATATGGTCAGCAGCCCACGTACCGGTCTCATTGCAGGCTCTGGTGGTGCATCCTCAAGCGATATCGTCGAAGCTGTCGACACCTTGCGCGAGAAAGGCATCCGCCGGGTAGGCCCATACCGCGTAACCCGCTCCATGGGCAGCACCGTATCAGCGAACCTCGCCACGCCATTTTCTATCCGTGGAGTGAACTACTCCATTACCTCGGCCTGTGCGACCAGCGCTCACTGCATCGGTAATGCCATGGAGCTTATTCAATGGGGTAAGCAGGACATTATGTTTGCTGGCGGCGGTGAGGAAGAGCACTGGACACTCACCATGCAGTTTGATGCCATGGGTGCTCTTTCAACAAAGTATAACGACACTCCGGATAAGGCCTCACGCCCTTATGACGCAACCCGCGATGGTTTTGTTATTGCCGGTGGAGCGGGAATGGTCGTACTCGAAGAATACGAACACGCTGTTAAACGCGGTGCCACTATTTATGCCGAAATTATCGGCTATGGCGCCACCTCTGATGGCGCAGACATGGTTGCCCCTTCTGGCGAAGGTGCCGAACGCTGTATGCGCGACGCCCTGGAAATGGCCGGCAACCCGAACATAGATTATCTGAACACCCACGGCACCAGTACGCCAGCGGGTGATATTTGCGAGCTTGACGCTGTAAAGCGTGCCTTCAGTGGTAACGTGCCCCCTTTCAGCTCAACCAAATCATTGACTGGCCACTCTCTTGGAGCGGCAGGTGTTCAGGAAGCTATCTACTGCCTGTTAATGCAGAAAGACGGCTTTATCACCGGAAGCGCGAACGTTACTGAACGCGATCCGGGCGCGGCGGACGTGCCGCTTGTGACCGAAAACCGTGATGCCAGTTTGACGACGATCATGTCAAACAGCTTTGGCTTTGGTGGCACGAAT
>NZ_DFQB01000026.1:38452-39144 GCF_002377545.1 Thalassolituus sp. UBA3500
CTTTGGCTTTGGTGGCACGAATGCCACTCTGGTGTTTAAGAAGGTTTAACAAGCGGATAACCGTGGCATACCTCTCTCCGGGATACCGGAAATTACTGTATGGGGCATAAAAACTAAAAAAGTCAGGCATGTAACCCAGTGACACCGGGTTCAGTGAAACGCCTGAAAATGACCAACGGAATACAACGCATGACACAACAAGAATTACCGAATCATACGGACCCGTTATTTCAGATCGCCGAAAAATTATCGGCGGACTTCTCGCTCTTTCCCGAGTATGAGGACAACGCGGTTGATCACAAAGTCAAAGGCCTGATTGCACCACAGCAATGCGCCATTGAGCTGGATCGACTGAGAAAGCTCAACATCGACGACTACATTCAGAGCGTCGTTGCACCCAGCGAGAATCCTCAGCGCACTGATGCGAAGAGCATCGTCCGACACCTTGTTGTACGTTTAGTCTCAGAAGTCGAAGACGGCCCGCTTTACTGCGCTGAAGCTGATCTCGATTTCGGTGGTCAGATTCGCCGTGTTGGCTTTATCTGCCAGAACCGCTCCCACTCCAATGGCGCATGGGGGCCGATTCATCACAACCGTGCGGCACAACAGGCAAAGAATTACGCCAGTCGTGCGATGCCGATCATCACCTTTATCGATACCCCAGGGGCCGACGCTGGTGAGCTGGCCAATGC